>NZ_JBUDGD010000014.1:0-115273 GCF_055484735.1 Pseudomonas sp. 15C
TTCGTGCTGCTGTTCAGCACCCTCGGTTATTTCTTTCCGATATTCGGTGAAGGCAACACCCCGGCGGCGGTGATCGGCGCCTCGGTATTGCTGTGGGGCGTGCATTTTCTGGTGCTGCGCGGGATCAAGGAAGCAGCGTTCATCAACCTGGTGACCACGGTGGCCAAGGTCGTGCCGCTGCTGCTGTTCGTGTTGATCGCGGTCTTCGCCTTCAAACTGGACATCTTCACCGCCGACATCTGGGGCGTGAAAAACCCTGACCTGGGCAGTGTGATGAACCAGGTGCGCAACATGATGCTGGTCACCGTGTGGGTGTTCATCGGCATCGAGGGCGCGAGCATCTTCTCGGCGCGGGCGGAAAAACGTTCCGACGTCGGTAAAGCCACGGTGATCGGTTTCATCACCGTGCTGCTGTTCCTGGTGCTGGTCAACGTGCTGTCGCTGGGCATCATGACCCAGCCGGAACTGGCAAAACTGCAGAACCCGTCGATGGCTGCGGTACTTGAACACGTGGTCGGGCATTGGGGCGCGGTGCTGATCAGCGTCGGCCTGATCATCTCGCTGTTGGGGGCGCTGCTGTCGTGGGTGCTGCTGTGCGCGGAGATCATGTTCGCCGCCGCCAAAGACCACACCATGCCGGAGTTTCTGCGCAAGGAAAACGCCAATCACGTACCGGTCAACGCCCTGTGGCTGACCAACGCGATGGTGCAGATCTTCCTGATCATCACCCTGTTTTCGGCGAGCACTTACCTGTCGCTGATCTACCTCGCCACGTCGATGATTCTGGTGCCGTATCTGTGGTCGGCGGCTTACGCCCT
This sequence comes from Pseudomonas sp. 15C, assembly GCF_055484735.1. Classification (NCBI taxonomy): domain Bacteria; kingdom Pseudomonadati; phylum Pseudomonadota; class Gammaproteobacteria; order Pseudomonadales; family Pseudomonadaceae; genus Pseudomonas; species Pseudomonas sp. 15C. The sequence continues at coordinate 819 of NZ_JBUDGD010000014.1, forward strand.
GCTGCTGGCGGTGCGTGGCGAGAGTTACGAAGGCTTCGCCGCCGAGCGGCGCAAGGATCTGATTATCGGCGGCATCGCCCTGATTTATGCGGTGTGGCTGCTGTATGCCGGCGGGGTCAAGTATCTGCTGCTCTCGGCCCTGCTCTACGCACCCGGCGCGATCCTGTTCGCCAAGGCCAAGCTGGAACTCAAGCAAGCGATTTTCACCAACGTCGAGAAGCTGATTTTCGCCGCAGTGGTCATAGGCGCCGTCGTGGCGGCCTACGGTCTCTACGATGGCTTCCTGACGCTGTAACCCCTGATTGAATTGTCATCTGGAGGAACATTGAAATGACCACGGAAAAAGTGAAGTACGGCGTCCACTCCGAAGCCGGGAAACTGCGTAAAGTCATGGTCTGCTCCCCAGGTCTGGCCCATCAGCGGCTGACCCCGAACAACTGCGATGAACTGCTGTTCGACGACGTGCTGTGGGTGGCGCAGGCCAAGCGCGATCACTTCGACTTCGTCACCAAGATGCGTGAGCGCGGCATCGATGTGCTGGAAATGCACAACCTGCTCACCGACATCGTCGCCATCCCCGAGGCACTGGACTGGATTCTTGAGCGCAAGGTCACCGCCGACTCGGTAGGCCTGGGCTTGATCAACGAAGTCAAATCCTGGCTGAAAAGCCTCGAGCCACGGCACATTGCCGAGTTTCTGATCGGCGGGGTTTCCGCCGACGATTTGCCGGACAGCTTCGGTGGCAAGACCATCCAGATGTTCCGCGACTTCCTCGGCCACTCCAGCTTCATTCTGCCGCCGCTGCCGAACACTCAGTTCACCCGCGACACCACCTGCTGGATCTACGGCGGCGTGACGCTCAACCCGATGTACTGGCCAGCGCGCCGTCAGGAAACCCTGCTGACTACCGCCATCTACAAATTCCATCCGCAGTTCACCAACGCCGACTTCGAGATCTGGTACGGCGACCCGGACAAGGATCACGGCAGCTCCACCCTTGAGGGCGGCGACGTCATGCCGATCGGCAATGGCGTGGTGTTGATCGGCATGGGCGAACGTTCGTCGCGTCAGGCCATCGGCCAACTGGCGCTGAACCTGTTCAAGAACAAAGCCGTGGAAAAAGTCATCGTCGCCGGCCTGCCGAAATCCCGCGCAGCGATGCACCTGGACACCGTGTTCAGCTTCTGCGACCGCGACCTGGTGACGATCTTCCCCGAAGTGGTCAACCAGATCGTCGCCTTCACCCTGCGCCCTGACGACAGCAAACAGGGCGGCATCGACATTCGCCGCGAAGAAGGCAGTTTCCTCGACACCGTCGCCGCGGCGCTCAACCTGCCCAAGCTGCGCGTGGTGGAAACCGGCGGCAACAGCTTCGCCGCCGAACGCGAGCAATGGGACGACGGCAACAACGTGGTGGCGGTGGAACCGGGCGTGGTCATCGGCTACGACCGCAACACCTACACCAACACCCTGCTGCGCAAGGCCGGCGTGGAAGTCATCACCATCAGCGCCGGCGAACTGGGCCGCGGCCGCGGCGGCGGCCACTGTATGACCTGCCCGATTATCCGCGACCCGATCGATTACTAACCTCTGAGCCCTGGCCGGCACTTACCGAGTGCAGCCAGGGGGATAACCGACACCGAAGGAGATCCATCATGGCTTTTAACATCCACAACCGTAACCTGCTCAGCCTGGAACACCACACCCCACGTGAGCTGCGTTACCTGCTCGACCTGTCCCGCGATCTGAAACGCGCGAAATACACCGGCACCGAACAACAACACCTGAAGGGCAACAACATCGCCCTGATCTTCGAAAAAACCTCGACCCGCACCCGTTGCGCGTTCGAAGTAGCGGCCTACGACCAAGGCGCCAACGTTACCTACATCGACCCGAATTCCTCGCAGATCGGCCACAAGGAAAGCATGAAGGACACCGCCCGCGTGCTGGGGCGCATGTACGACGCGATCGAATACCGTGGATTCAAACAGGAGATCGTCGAGGAGCTGGCCAAGTTCGCCGGGGTGCCGGTGTTCAACGGCCTGACCGATGAATATCACCCGACCCAGATGATCGCCGACGTGCTGACCATGCGTGAACACGCCGACAAGCCAATCCACGAAATCAGCTACGCCTACCTCGGCGATGCGCGCAACAACATGGGCAACTCGCTGCTGCTGATCGGCGCCAAACTGGGCATGGACGTGCGCATCTGCGCGCCGAAGGCCCTGTGGCCGCTGGACGATCTGGTTGAGCGTTGCCATAAATATGCGGAAGAAAGTGGCGCACGCATCACCCTGACCGAAGATCCGAAAGCCGCCGTCAAAGGCGTCGACTTCATCCACACCGACGTTTGGGTGTCGATGGGTGAACCGGTGGAAGCCTGGGCCGAGCGCATCCAGCAATTGCTGCCGTATCAGGTCAACGCCGAACTGATGAAAGCCAGCGGCAACCCGCGCACCAAGTTCATGCACTGCCTGCCCGCCTTTCACAACAGCGATACCAAAGTCGGCAAGCAGATTGCCGAGCAGTATCCGCACCTGAAAAACGGCATCGAAGTGACCGACGACGTGTTCGAGTCGCCCGCCTGCATCGCCTTCGAGCAAGCGGAAAACCGCATGCACACGATCAAGGCGATTCTGGTCTCGACCCTGGCTGATCTCTAACTGATCGACCCGGTCCCTGTGGGAGCTGGCTTGCCAGCGATTGCGGTGTGTCAGCCGACATAGACACTGACTGATACACCGCTATCGCGGGCAAGCCCGGCTCCCACAGGGATCGCATTCGTCCTGCACGAACTCACTGTTTTCTAGAAGGACATGCACCATGCGTATCGTCGTAGCTCTGGGCGGTAACGCCCTGCTCCGCCGTGGCGAGCCGATGACCGCTGACAACCAGCGCGCCAACATCCGCATCGCCACCGAGCAAATCGCCAAGATCCATCCCGGCAACCAACTGGTCATCGCCCACGGCAATGGCCCGCAAGTCGGCCTGCTGTCGCTGCAAGCGGCGGCCTACACCTCGGTCAGCCCTTACCCGCTGGACGTCCTCGGCGCCGAAACCGAAGGCATGATCGGCTACATCATCGAACAGGAACTGGGCAACCTGCTCGACTTCGAAGTGCCGTTCGCCACCCTGCTCACCCAGGTCGAAGTCGACGCCAACGACCCGGCCTTCAAGAACCCGAGCAAACCGATCGGCCCGGTGTACGACAAGGCCGAAGCGGAAAAACTCGCCGCCGAGAAAGGCTGGGCGATTGCCCCGGACGGCGACAAATTCCGTCGTGTGGTGGCCAGCCCACGGCCGAAACGCATCTTCGAAATCCGCCCGATCAAATGGCTGCTCGACAAAGGCAGCATCGTGATCTGCGCCGGCGGCGGCGGGATTCCGACAATGTACGACGAGCAGCGCAACCTCAAGGGCATCGAGGCGGTGATCGACAAGGACCTGTGTTCGGCGCTGCTCGCTGAACAGCTGGAGGCCGATCTGCTGGTGATCGCTACCGACGTCAATGCGGCGTTCATCGACTATGGCAAACCGACGCAGAAAGCCATCGCCGAAGCGCACCCGGATGAACTCGAACGGCTGGGTTTCGCCGCCGGCTCCATGGGACCGAAGGTGCAGGCAGCCTGCGAATTCGCGCGCCATACTGGCAAGGTTGCAGTGATCGGCTCGCTGGCGGATATCGAAGCGATCGTGCAAGGCACCGCCGGTACGCGCGTGTCCACGGCCAAGCCCGGCATCAGCTACCGAGAACGATAACTCCGGGGGCAGGCCCTGGGCCTGCCCTTCTCCCATGCCTTGAAAGGAGTAACTCAATGGCCCAATTCGAACCTGGTCATTTGCACATCGAGCGACACGCGTTGACCGACGATGACGTCAATTACAACGTGTGCCTGGACTACGAAGTGTTCACCGATCCGCAGAAAGGCAAAGGCATCCAGTTCACCCTGCATGGCAGCATGCAAGGCAAGGACGTGAAGGAGACGTTTTTCCTGCCCAGGGAAGAGGCTTACAACTTCGCCCGCGATGTGACGCGGATTGCAGAGAAGTACGGGATTCCCAAGACCCACAGCCAGATCGGCTCGGTGCACAAGCATTACGATCTGATGTTCGAGGACATTCGGCAGAAGCTGAATATGCACTCCGGGGATCCGGTGAATCCTGAGCATTTCGAATAAAGATCAAAAGCCCCTCACCCTAGCCCTCTCCCGGAGGGAGAGGGGACTGAACGGTGGATGCTTCGGAATTACGCCGTCCTGATACTGCGTCACTGAATCCATAATCGCCTCGATCGTTCAGGTCCAAGTATCACCCAAGACACCGCGGTCAGCTCCCTCTCCCCCTGGGAGAGGGCTGGGGTGAGGGTGCTTTTAATTTAAGGCATACTTGCGCGCTCCGCTCCGCAGATCACTGAACCGCCCCATGCGTATCCACGTCAGCTTCATCGACCGCGTCGGCATTACCCAGGAAGTCCTGGCTATCCTCGGTGGGCGCAATCTCAATCTGGATGCGGTGGAGATGATCCCGCCGAACGTCTACATCGATGCGCCGACCCTGAGCGCGCAAGTGCTCGAAGAGCTCAAGGATGCGCTGTTTCGGGTCCGTGGCGTCGAGGCGGTGACGGTGGTCGACATCCTTCCCGGCCAGCGTCGGCACCTGCAACTCGATGCCCTGCTGGCGGCGATGACCGACCCGGTGCTGGCCCTCGACAGCGCCGGCAAGGTGCTGCTGGCCAACCCGGCGTTGATCGCGCTGTACGGTCGCGAACCGGCCGGGGAAAGTGTCGCGGAACTGTTCAACGACCCGGCGCTGCTCGACACCCTGCTCGAACATGGCTTTCGCCTGCCGCTGCGCGAGATCACCGTCAACGGCCAGACCCTGCTGCTCGACGCCACGCCGATCACCGACGCTGGCGCGCTGTTGACCTTGTATCAACCGAACCGCATCGGCGAACAGCTCTCGGCACTGCACCACGATCACGCCGAAGGCTTCGATGCGCTGCTCGGCGAATCCCCGGCAATCCGCACCCTCAAGGCCCGCGCGCAGCGGGTTGCCGCGCTGGATGCGCCGCTGCTGATCCAGGGCGAAACCGGTACCGGTAAAGAACTGGTCGCCCGCGCCTGCCATGCGATCAGCGCGCGCCACAGTGCGCCGTTTCTCGCGCTCAACTGCGCGGCGCTGCCGGAAAACCTCGCCGAGAGCGAGCTGTTCGGCTACGCCCCCGGCGCCTTTACCGGCGCGGCGCGCGGTGGCAAACCGGGGCTGATGGAGCTGGCCAACCAGGGCACGGTGTTTCTCGATGAGATCGGCGAAATGTCACCGTACCTGCAAGCCAAACTGCTGCGTTTTCTCAACGACGGCAGTTTCCGCCGGGTGGGCGGTGATCGCGAAGTGAAGGTCGATGTGCGCATCCTCAGCGCCACCCATCGCGATCTGGAAAAAATGGTCAGCGAAGGCCTGTTCCGCGAAGACCTGTTCTATCGCCTCAACGTGCTCAACGTCGAAGTGCCGCCGCTGCGCGAACGCGGCCAGGACATTCTGCTGCTAGCACGCTATTTCATGCAGCAAGCCTGTGCACAGATTCAACGCCCGGTCTGCCGCCTCGCGCCGGGGACTTACCCGGCGCTGCTCGGCAACCGCTGGCCGGGCAATGTGCGGCAGCTGCAGAACGTGATCTTCCGCGCGGCGGCGATCTGTGAAAGCAGCCTGGTGGATATCGGCGACCTCGACATCGCCGGCACCTCGGTCGCGCGGCAGACCGACACCGACGTCGACAGCCTTGAACAGGCAGTCGAAGGGTTCGAGCGCGAACTGCTGGAAAAGCTCTATGTGAGCTACCCGTCAACCCGACAACTGGCGAGCCGTTTGCAGACCTCGCACACCGCGATCGCCCACCGGCTGCGCAAGTACGGCATACCCAACAAACTTTAAGATCACCTCATCCCCTGTGGGAGCTGGCTTGCCAGCGATGATGGCGGCACAGGCACCATTGATCGCGACTGGTAGACCGCTATCGCTGGCAAGCCAGCTCCCACAAGGAAAGGGGCGGATTCGAAATCCGCTCAAAAACGACCTTCATCTGTACTGAAACCGCTACAGCGGAACGATTTCGCTACACCCTCCCCTGATCACCGCTGTCCAAGGCTTTGATCCCGCTCAGCTTTTTTCTTTGCCTACCACTGTAGCGATTTCGCTACACCTGCCGATTTCAAGGCAGCCCCGCCAATCTGTAACCTGTTGATCCTAAAGGTAAATATCTTGTTGGCCGCATTCTTGCTACTCATCTCCTCATCAATAAGGGCATCACCGCCCACGCTTTCCACCGCGTCCACCAGACGAGTCTGGCCCCTGAGGAGTTTCCATGAGCGAGTTGCGTTTTACTGAAGATCACGAATGGCTGCGCACCGAAGCTGACGGCAGCGTTACTGTCGGCATTACCGCTTTCGCGCAGAACGCCCTGGGCGACGTGGTGTTCGTGCAACTGCCTGAGCTGCAGACCTACGAAAAAGGCGCCGAAGCCGCCACCGTGGAATCGGTAAAGGCTGCCAGCGGCGTGTACATGCCGCTCGATGGCGACGTACTGGAAGTCAACCCGGCGCTGGAAGATGCCCCGGAACTGGTCAACGAAGATCCGCTGGGCCAGGGCTGGTTCTTCCGCTTCCAGCCAAGCGACGCCGCGGCCGTCGCCAAACTGCTCGATCAGGACGCTTACGACCGTCTGATCAAAGCCCAAGCCGAAGCCTGAGGATTAACGTCATGACCCAAGTAAACCTCGGCACCGCCAACGAATTCATCGCCCGTCACATCGGCCCGCGCGCCGGCGACGAGCAAGCCATGCTCAACAGCCTCGGCTTCGATTCCCTCGAAGCCCTGAGCGCCAGCGTCATCCCGGAAAGCATCAAGGGCACCAGCGTCCTCGGTATGGACGACGGCCTCAGCGAAGCCGACGCGCTGGCGATGATCAAATCGATCGCCGGCAAAAACCAGCTGTTCAAGACTTACATCGGCCAGGGCTACTACAACTGCCACACGCCGTCGCCGATCCTGCGCAACCTGCTGGAGAACCCGGCCTGGTACACCGCGTACACGCCGTACCAGCCTGAGATTTCCCAGGGCCGTCTCGAAGCGCTGCTGAACTTCCAGACGATGATCAGCGACCTCACCGGCCTGCCGATCGCCAACGCCTCTTTGCTCGACGAAGCCACCGCCGCTGCCGAAGCCATGACCTTCTGCAAACGCCTGAGCAAGAACAAGGGCAGCCACCAGTTCTTCGCCTCGATCCACAGCCACCCGCAAACCCTCGACGTGCTGCGCACCCGTGCCGAGCCGCTGGGCATCGACGTCGTGGTCGGCGATGAGCGCGAACTGACCGACGTGACGCCGTTTTTCGGCGCACTGCTGCAATACCCGGCCAGCAACGGCGATGTGTTCGACTACCGCGAACTGACCGAACGCTTCCACGCCGCCAATGCGCTGGTTGCGGTCGCTGCCGATCTGCTGGCCCTGACCCTGCTGACCGCCCCGGGCGAGTTCGGTGCTGACGTGGCAATCGGTTCGGCGCAACGCTTCGGCGTACCGCTGGGCTTCGGTGGCCCGCACGCCGCTTACTTCTCCACCAAAGATGCGTTCAAGCGCGACATGCCGGGCCGTCTGGTCGGTGTTTCGGTTGACCGCTTCGGCAAGCCGGCGCTGCGTCTGGCCATGCAGACCCGCGAGCAACATATCCGTCGCGAGAAAGCCACTTCGAACATCTGCACCGCGCAGGTGCTGCTGGCCAACATCGCCAGCATGTACGCCGTGTATCACGGCCCGAAAGGCCTGACGCAGATCGCCAACCGCGTGCATCACCTGACCGCGATTCTGGCCAAGGGCCTGACTGCTCTGGGCGCTAACGTCGAACAAACCAGTTTCTTCGACACCCTGACTGTGGCCACCGGCGCGCAAACCGCCGCGCTGCACGACAAGGCGCACGCGGCGCAGATCAACCTGCGCGTCATCGACGCCGAACGCCTGGGCCTGTCGGTCGACGAAACCACCACCCAAGCCGATATCGAAACCCTGTGGGACCTGTTCGCTGACGGCAAGACCCTGCCGGACTTCGCTGCGCTGGCCGCGACGGTGCAGAGCACCATTCCGGCCTCGCTGGTTCGCCAGTCGCCGATTCTCAGCCACCCGGTGTTCAACCGTTATCACTCGGAAACCGAGCTGATGCGCTACCTGCGCAAACTGGCGGACAAGGACCTGGCACTGGATCGCACGATGATCCCGCTGGGCTCATGCACCATGAAACTCAACGCCGCCAGCGAAATGATCCCGGTGACCTGGGCCGAATTCGGTGCGCTACACCCGTTCGCCCCGGCCGCACAAAGCGCTGGTTACCAGCAACTGACCGATGAACTGGAAGCGATGCTCTGCGCCGCTACCGGCTACGACTCGATCTCGCTTCAGCCGAACGCCGGTTCGCAAGGCGAGTACGCCGGCCTGCTGGCGATCCGCGCCTACCACCAGAGCCGTGGCGATGAACGCCGCGATATCTGCCTGATCCCGTCGTCGGCCCACGGCACCAACCCGGCCACCGCCAACATGGCCGGCATGCGCGTCGTCGTCACCGCGTGCGATGCGCGTGGCAACGTCGACATCGAAGACCTGCGCGCCAAAGCCATCGAGCACCGCGAACACCTCGCCGCGCTGATGATCACCTACCCGTCGACCCACGGCGTGTTCGAGGAAGGCATCCGCGAAATCTGCGCGATCATTCATGACAACGGCGGCCAGGTGTACATCGACGGCGCCAACATGAACGCGATGGTCGGCCTCTGCGCACCGGGCAAGTTCGGCGGCGACGTGTCGCACCTGAACCTGCACAAGACCTTCTGCATTCCTCACGGCGGTGGCGGCCCGGGCGTCGGCCCGATCGGCGTCAAGTCGCACCTGACTCCGTTCCTGCCGGGCCACGGCCAGATGGAACGCAAGGAAGGCGCAGTTTGCGCGGCACCGTTCGGCAGCGCGAGCATTCTGCCGATCACCTGGATGTACATCCGCATGATGGGCGGCGCCGGTCTGAAACGCGCTTCGCAACTGGCGATCCTCAACGCCAACTACATTTCCCGCCGCCTCGAAGAGCACTACCCGGTGCTGTACACCGGCAGTAACGGCCTGGTGGCGCACGAGTGCATTCTCGATTTGCGTCCGTTGAAAGACAGCAGCGGCATCAGCGTCGATGACGTTGCCAAGCGCCTGATCGACTTCGGCTTCCACGCCCCGACCATGTCCTTCCCGGTCGCCGGCACACTGATGATCGAGCCGACCGAAAGCGAATCCAAAGAAGAACTGGACCGCTTCTGCGACGCCATGATCCGCATCCGCGAAGAAATCCGCGCAGTGGAAAACGGCACTCTGGACAAAGACGACAACCCACTGAAAAACGCCCCGCACACCGCGGCGGAACTGGTGGGCGAGTGGACTCATCCGTACAGCCGCGAGCAAGCGGTGTACCCGGTGGCGTCGCTGGTTGAAGGCAAATACTGGCCACCGGTCGGTCGCGTCGACAACGTCTTCGGCGATCGCAACCTGGTGTGCGCCTGCCCGTCGATCGAAAGCTACGCTTAAACGTATGCGGGATCAGTTATCGCTCATCCCGCAAACACCGCAGATCCCTGTAGGAGTGAGCCTGCTCGCGATAGCGGTGCGTCAGATAACAGTTGTGTTGGCTGATACACCGCTATCGCGAGCAGGCTCACTCCTACAAGGGAATGCGGCGAGCCAAGGAAATTAGCCAATTCCCATAACAAGAAACCGGAGAAACACTCATGTCGTTAAGCGTGTTCGACCTGTTCAAGATTGGCATCGGCCCTTCCAGTTCCCATACCGTCGGGCCGATGCGCGCGGCGGCGCGTTTCGCCGAAGGTCTGCGGCGTGAAAACCTGCTGGCGGCCACCGCCAGCGTTCGCGTCGAGCTGTACGGCTCGCTCGGCGCCACCGGCAAAGGACACGGCAGCGACAAGGCCGTGCTGCTTGGCCTCGAAGGCGAGCACCCGGACACCGTCGACACCGAAACCGTCACCGCGCGTCTGCAAGAGATTCGTGGCAGCGGCCAGCTGAATCTGCTCGGCGAACAGAGCATTGCGTTCAACGAGAAAGAACATCTGGCGATGATTCGCAAACCGCTGGCCTATCACCCCAACGGCATGATTTTCCGCGCCTTCGATGCGGCGGGGCTGCAGATTCGCAGCCGTGAGTACTACTCGGTGGGCGGTGGTTTTGTCGTCGATGAGGATGCCGCCGGTGCTGACCGCATCGTCGAGGACGCCACACCGCTGACGTTCCCGTTCAAGAGCGCCAAGGACTTGCTCGGACATTGCAGCACCTACGGCCTGTCGATCAGCCAGGTGATGCTGACCAACGAAAGCGCCTGGCGCCCGGAAGCGGAGACTCGCACCGGTCTGCTGAAGATCTGGCAGGTGATGCAGGACTGCGTCGCGGCGGGTTGCCGTAACGAAGGTATTTTGCCCGGTGGTCTGAAAGTGAAACGCCGGGCGGCGGCGCTGCACCGACAGCTTTGCAAAAACCCGGAATCGGCGCTGCGCGATCCGCTGTCAGTGCTCGACTGGATCAACCTGTATGCGCTGGCGGTCAACGAAGAAAACGCCAACGGAGGGCGCGTGGTCACGGCGCCAACCAACGGCGCGGCGGGGATCATTCCGGCCGTGCTGCATTACTACATGCGTTTTATCTCCGGCGCGAATGACGACGGCGTCGTGCGGTTTCTGCTGACCGCTGCGGCGATCGGCATTCTTTACAAGGAAAATGCTTCGATCTCCGGCGCTGAAGTCGGTTGTCAGGGTGAAGTCGGCGTCGCCTGTTCGATGGCGGCCGGCGCACTTTGCGAAGTCCTCGGCGGCAGCGTGCAGCAAGTCGAGAACGCCGCGGAAATCGGCATGGAACACAACCTCGGCCTGACCTGCGACCCGATTGGCGGGCTGGTGCAAGTACCGTGCATCGAGCGCAACGCGATGGGCTCGGTGAAAGCGATCAACGCGGTACGCATGGCCATGCGCGGCGACGGCCAGCATTTCGTTTCCCTCGACAAAGTCATCCGCACCATGCGCCAGACCGGCGCCGACATGAAAAGCAAATACAAGGAAACCGCCCGCGGCGGCCTGGCGGTCAACATTATCGAATGCTGAACGTAACTAGCCCCCTCTCCCTCCGGGAGAGGGCTGGGGTGAGGGGCTCTTGATCTTGCCCTTCACCTGAACCGAATTTCAAAGGAGCCACGCATGTCCACCGAACAACAACTCTCGAAAACCCCGCTCCACGCGCTGCACCTCGAACTCGGCGCCCGCATGGTGCCCTTCGCCGGCTACGACATGCCCGTGCAATACCCGCTCGGCGTGATGAAAGAACACCAGCACACCCGCGAACAGGCCGGCCTGTTCGACGTCTCGCACATGGGCCAGATCCGTCTGAGCGGCGCAAACGCCGCAAAAGCCCTGGAAACCCTGGTGCCGGTGGACATCATCGACCTGCCAGTGGGCATGCAGCGCTACGCCATGTTCACCAATGACAGCGGCGGCATCCTCGATGACCTGATGGTCGCGAACCTTGGCAACGACGAACTGTTCCTGGTGGTCAACGCCGCCTGCAAGGATCAGGACCTGGCGCATCTGCAACAACACATCGGCGATCAGTGCACCATTACGGCGCTCTTCGAAGAGCGCGCGCTGCTGGCGCTCCAAGGACCGGCAGCCATTACCGTGCTGGCACGACTGGCTCCGGACGTGGCGAAGATGACCTTCATGCAATTCGCCCGCGTCAATCTGCTGGGTGTCGACTGTTTTGTCAGCCGTTCGGGCTACACCGGTGAAGACGGTTTCGAAATCTCGGTACCGGCCGCTGACGCGGAAAAAATCACACGCGCCCTGCTCGCTGAATCGGAGGTCCAGGCCATCGGCCTCGGTGCACGCGACTCGCTGCGTCTGGAAGCCGGCCTGTGCCTGTACGGCCACGACATGAACACCGAGACCACGCCGATCGAGGCCAGTTTGCTCTGGGCGATTTCCAAGGCACGCCGCGTGGATGGCACGCGGGCCGGCGGTTTCCCCGGCGCGGAACAGATTTTTGCGCAACAGAAAAACGGCATCGCCCGCAAGCGCGTCGGCCTGCTGCCACAGGAACGTACGCCAGTGCGTGAAGGCGCAGAGATCGTCAACGAAGCCGGCGAAATCATCGGCAGCGTGTGTAGCGGTGGTTTCGGCCCAACCTTGGGTGGGCCGTTGGCGATGGGTTATCTCGACAGTGTATATGCCGCGCTTGAAACGCCGGTGTGGGCCATCGTGCGTGGGAAAAAGGTGCAAATGCTTGTAAGCAAAATGCCATTTGTTCCACAACGCTACTACCGCGGCTGATTGACTGTTTCCATAAGTAACGCGATTGCGTTATGCGTGCACTAATGTGTAACGCAATCGCCACAAAAAAGTGCATTAGCCAGCGTTTGATTCGAATATGAACTTTACTTATAACCTTTGCAAAAAAGCGAACAACCAGTCGGTGTAAGGCTGCACTAACAAACTGACAAAATGCCAGCAACCGCAGTAAAACCGGGGCCTTCGCGGGGCTTGTTTTTTCTCCCGTAGTTGGCGTAGAGTTCGTTCACTGTGTTTGCATGGGTCAGCTTTGAATCGTGACCTGGGCAGTAGCCTACAAGTTAGCTACATCCCGCTCGACGTCTTCTTACTCTCCTGCAACCAGCCCCAGTACTCTTTCATGAGAAAGAGACTGTCATCAATTTAATGCGTCAAAGGAAATAAGAAATGTCCACACGTCAGAGCGGTACCGTCAAGTGGTTCAACGACGAGAAAGGTTTTGGTTTTATCACTCCTGAAAGCGGTCCGGATCTGTTCGTGCATTTCCGCGCCATTCAGGGCAACGGCTTCAAAAGCTTGAAGGAAGGCCAGAAAGTGACCTTCGTTGCTGTGCAGGGCCAGAAAGGCATGCAGGCTGACGAAGTACAAGCCGAAGCCTGATTTCTGCTACGAAAAAGCCCCTGATATTGATATCAGGGGCTTTTTTGTGCGCGCGAATCCGTAAAATGCCGTTTCCCTTCGCGTCCAGAGGCTGCCATGTCGAAAAACCTGCTCACCCCACAGGGCGACTTTCCTGCCGTCGGTCTTGGTCGACGCCTGGCGGCGATGTTCTATGACTTTCTGCTGTGCACCGCCCTGCTGATCGTCACCGGCTTCGTCTACAAGCTGATTCAGGCCGCGATCATTGGCGAAGAACGCCTGCGGGCGATGACGGATGCCGGGCAGCTCGATGGCGATCCGCTTTACTCGACGGTGCTGCTGCTGGTGCTGTTCGGCTTTTTCGCCAAGTTCTGGACCCATGGCGGGCAGACGCTGGGCATGCAGGTGTGGGGCATCCGCGTGCAGAACGCCAATGGCACGGCAATCAGCCTGTGGCAAGCGCTGTTGCGCTTCATGGTGTCGATCGCGTCGTGGCTGTGCGTGGGACTGGGATTCTTCTGGTCGCTGTCTGACAAGCAGAAGCGCACCTGGCATGACATCTATTCGGATAGCCATGTTGTGCGGATCCCGAAGAAGACCAAATAACTTCCAGACACCCAAAACCAATGTAGGAGTGAGCCTGCTCGCGATAGCGGTGTGTCAGTCAACATATTCGTTGTTTGACACACCGCTATCGCGAGCAGGCTCACTCCTACAGGTTTGTTTGTTGCCTGAAAGATCTAGGCGTTACCGGCCAATTTCATCCGCGCGGCTTGGGTGAAGTCCAGCATGCGCTTCAACGGTCGGATCGCCTGCGGAATCAATGCCGGATCGACAAAGATCTCGTTCGTGCCTTCCTTCAAGCTCTTCAGCGTGCGCTCAAGGGTGTTCATGGCCATCCACGGGCAATGTGCGCAGCTGCGGCATGCCGCGCCGTTACCGGCGGTGGGCGCTTCGATGAAGACCTTGTCCGGGCACAGCTGCTGCATCTTGTAGAAGATGCCACGGTCGGTCGCCACAATCAGCGTCTTGTTCGGCAGGCTTTGCGCGGCTGCAATCAACTGACTGGTCGAGCCGACGGCATCGGCCAGCTCGATCACCGAAGTCGGCGACTCCGGGTGCACCAGAATCGCCGCGTCCGGGTACAGCGCTTTCATGTCTTCGAGCTGCTTGGACTTGAACTCTTCGTGGACGATGCAGGCACCGTCCCAGAGCAGCATGTCGGCGCCGGTCTTGCGCTGAATGTAGGTACCCAGGTGCTTGTCCGGGCCCCAGATGATCGTCTCGCCGTTGTCCATCAGGCTTTCGACGATTTCCAGCGCGCAACTTGAGGTCACCACCCAGTCGGCACGTGCCTTTACCGCTGCCGAGGTGTTGGCGTAGACCACCACGGTGCGCTCCGGATGCTGATCGCAGAACGCCGAGAACTCGTCGACCGGGCAACCGAGGTCCAGCGAGCAGGTCGCCTCCAGGGTTGGCATCAGCACGCGTTTTTCCGGGTTGAGAATCTTCGCCGTCTCGCCCATGAATTTCACGCCTGCGACCACCACGGTCTTGGCCGGGTGGGCATTGCCGAAGCGCGCCATCTCCAGTGAGTCGGACACGCAACCACCGGTTTCCTCGGCCAGGGCCTGAATCACCGGATCGCAATAGAAGTGAGCCACGAGCACCGCGTCCTGAGCCTTGAGCTCGGCGGCAATGGCGGAACGGTAATAAGCCTCTTCCTCTGCCGTCAGCGGTTTGGGCTGTTTGGCGTCGAGGTGGGCTTGAACCAGGAGGCGTTCGGAAATCTGCGTCATGTTCGCAAGACCTGCAGGCGCATTCGCGCGAAAGTCGAGTATACACCCGGCTCCGGACCGCTTGAGGGTACCGCCGGGAGAGTGAGTAGTATCAGGCACGGACAGCGTTGAAGCTGCGCAAGGCTACAGAATATCCCGTTGATACAAAAGATCATTCTGACCTGTGTCAGCCGAGGGGTCAGCGAAACAGGCGATGGCCGAATTGCAGGCAAAAAAAAACCCGGAAATCCTCACTTTCGTGGGCCTTCCGGATTTTCTAAACCGCCAAATATGGTGGGTCGTGTGGGATTCGAACCTACGACCAATTGGTTAAAAGCCAACTGCTCTACCAACTGAGCTAACGACCCGCTGTGTGGTGGCGCGTATAATACTGATTTTTAAGGACTATTCAACACCTTTTTGAAAAAAATCAAAAATAAGGGGTTGGATCGTCCACACCCGCTGCCACGAAGCCTTCTGCGCGCAGTCGGCAGCTGTCGCATTTACCGCACGCACGGCCGTCATCGTCGGCCTGATAGCAGGAAACGGTCAGGCCATAATCGACGCCGAGCTTCACACCAGCCTGGACGATCTGCGCCTTGCTCAGGTTCTGCAAAGGCGCCTGGATACGGAAGCCATTGCCCTCGACGCCGGCCTTGGTCGCCAGATTGGCCATGCGCTCGAACGATTCGATGAACTCCGGGCGGCAATCCGGGTAACCGGAATAATCCACTGCATTGACGCCGATGAAGATGTCACGCGCGCCGAGCACTTCTGCCCAGCCCAGTGCCAGCGACAGGAACACGGTGTTGCGTGCCGGCACGTAAGTGACCGGAATGCCCTCGCCCAGCTCTTCAGGGATGTCGATGCTGCTGTCGGTCAATGCTGAGCCGCCCATCCCATTCAGATTGAGGCCGATGACCTTGTGCTCAACAACGCCCAAGTCGCGAGCCACGCGCGCAGCGGCGTGCAATTCGGCGTGAGAGCGCTGACCGTAATCGAAGCTCATGGTGTAGCAGGCATAACCTTCGGCACGGGCCATGGCTACCACGGTGGCCGAGTCGAGGCCGCCGGACAGCAGGATGACCGCACGTTTTTCGGTAGTGTTCAGTTGTTCAGTCATCTCAGCGCCCCGGCTCGTCATTCCAAAGATATTTGTGCAGCTGCAATTGCAGGCGCACCGGCAGGTTGTCCGCCACCACCCAGTCCGCCAGCTCACGCGCGTTCAAGTCATGGTGACTGGGGGAAAACAGTACTTCCCCGGCGCGGCGGTCGAGACCGTATTGAATCAGTTTCGATACCGCCCAGTCGTAGTCCTCGCGCGAGCAGATGACAAACTTCACCTGATCGTTGGGCGTGAGCAGTTCGATATTTTCGTAGCGGTTGCGATGGGCTTCTTTTGAGCCCGGTGTTTTCAGATCCACGACGCGACTGACGCGCGGATCGACCGCCGAAACGTCGAGGGCGCCGCTGGTTTCCAGCGAGACCTCGTAGCCGGCGTCACACAACTGCTTGAGCAAAGGAATGGCGTTCGGCTGGGCCAGCGGTTCTCCGCCGGTGACGCAGACGTAGCGCGGGCGAAACCCGGCGACCTGCTCGAGGATGTCCTCGAGGGTGCGCACGGTGCCGCCGCTGAAGGCGTAGGCGCTGTCACAGTACTGGCAACGCAAGGGGCAACCAGTCAGGCGCACGAAAACCGTAGGCAGCCCGGCAGTCCGCGTTTCCCCCTGCAACGAGTAGAAAACTTCGGTGATTCTCAATGTGTCTTGCATAGTCGCCACGGGCGTAACAGCTAAACAGGCTGTCCGCCTCCGTCAGGCACTTCAGGCAATCCCGCCAACGCGTGGACCACAAGAAGCGTGTTTCAGAAAAAGGGCGTGAATTCTAACGAAAAAACCCGCGACAAGCGCGGGTTTCTTCCAAACGGGTCAAGCCTGCTTACATGCGTTGCAGATCGCGCTGGGCCAGCTGCGCGGCGGAAGTCCCCGGATACTGGGAAACCACCTGCTGCAAGATGCCTTTGACCTTGTCGGTGTGACCGAGACGGCGTTCTACGTCAGCCAGCTTGTACAGCGAATCCGGCACTTTGTTGTGCTTGGGATACAGCTGCGAAACCTTGGCAAACGCTTGACCTGCACCTTGCAGATCGCCTTTGGCCAGGTTCACTTCGCCCAGCCAGTACTGGGCGTTGCCCGCGTACTGACTGTTCGGGTATTTACGCAGGAAAGCGGCAAACGCCTGGCTGGCCTTGTCGAAATCCTTGGCTTTGATCAGGTCGAAAGCGGCATCGTAATACAGCTTTTCCTTGGCCGGATCAGCCGGTTCGCTACCTGCGGCAGGCGCCTGGGCAGCCGTGGCAGCCCCCGCACCGGCGGCAGCACCGGCAGCAGCACTTGCATCGCCACCGGCAGAAGAATTCTCGGGAGTCGCGGCTGGTGCAACGCCGGATCCTATGCGCCGATCAAGATCCTGGTATCGCTCCAGGGATTCCTGCTTCATGCGCGCAACCTGATTTTGCAGTTCTTCGATCACGCCTTGCTGGCGCGAGATCTGATCCTGCATCTGTTGCAATTGGTTGAACAGCATGCCTTGTGCCGAGGCAGGGGCCGAAGCCGCTCCCCCGGCATAGGCGCCGTTCGTACCGTAACCCGCAGGCGGATAACTGCTCCCGCTATTGTTATAACCGGAGTTGTCATCGACCACAGGAACCGCAGCCCACGCCGCAAGCGGCGCGAGGCTGAGAGCCAGAACAGTTACAGCACGACGGCACGTTCGCATATCGAATTACTTACGCAGTTCGACGCGACGGTTCTGGGCCCAGGACTGCTCGTCGTTGCCGGTAGCAACTGGACGCTCTTCGCCGTAGGAAACCAGTTCCAGCTGAGCTGGGGAAACACCTTGCAGTACCAGGTAGCGCTGAACGGCTTTCGCACGACGCTCGCCCAGTGCCATGTTGTACTCACGAGTACCACGTTCGTCGGTGTTGCCTTCCAGAACAACGCGAGCGCCGTTTGCTTTCAGGTCTTTGGCGTGAACGTCCAGAGCGCGCATGGCTTCTGGCTTCAGGTCCGAGCTGTCGTATTCGAAGTAGAAGGTGGTGATTGCGCGCAGAGCAGCTTCTTCGCTCAGGGAACCGTCAACGGCACCGGTGTTTGCGCCGTAACCAGCGTTTGGATCAACAGCGCCTTCACCGGCGTTGTCGCCGCCTTTGGACGAGCAACCTACAGCTACAGCCATGGCCAGAGCCAGCGCAGCAAATTTACCAAACTTCAGCATTTCCATCGTGAAACTCCTAATGAACCCCAGTGTGTTAAGTAAAACGTGTAGCGCCCGCTCACTTCAGGTAAGGGGACCAGGACGGTTCTCTGACTTCGCCTTGAGCGGTAGGAAGCGGGAGCCTCACGCGCCCATTAATGGACACGAGCATCAAGACTCCCCGGCCCTGTTGGCGGGTGGCGTAGATTACCATGGTGCCGTTGGGCGCAACAGTAGGTGACTCGTCCAGAGTGCTATCAGTGAGGATCTTTACACTACCCCGCTGCAGATCCTGAGCTGCCACCTTGAAATTGGTGAAGCCATCCTGACGATGGATCATCACCAAAGTCTTTTCATCAGCCGACAGTTTCGGGTTGGCGTTGTAGTTACCTACGAACGTCACACGCTCGGCACCACCGCCACTGGCGCTGGTTTTATAGATCTGCGGCTTGCCGCCACGGTCCGAGGTGAAGTAGATGGTCGAGCCATCCTTGCCCCAGTACGGTTCGGTGTTGATGCCAGGTCCCGAGGTCACGCGGGTGATCTGACGCGAACCGAGGTTCATGACGTAGATGTCCGGGTTACCGTCTTTCGACAGTACGAACGCCAGACGCGTGCCATCCGGCGACCAGGCTGGCGCACCGTTCAGGCCTTCGAAGTTGGTGATCTGCTCGCGGCGACCGGTGTCGATGTTCTGCATGAAGATGCGCGGGCGCTTCTGTTCGAACGACACATACGCGATGCGCTTGCCATCCGGTGCGAAACGCGGCGACAGGATCGGCTCGCGCGATTGCAGCAGGGTCACTGCACGGGCGCCGTCGTAGTCGGAACGCTGCAGGGTGTAGCGGGTGTTTTTCTCGGAGAAGCGCTCGGCGGTCACGTACAGCAGACGCGTCGAGAAGGCACCGTCGATACCGGTCAGTTTCTGGAACGACTGGTCGGAGATGAAGTGCGCCATGTCACGCAGTTGATCGGTCGTACCGGAAACACTGCCGTCAGCCACTTTTTGTTCGGTGGCAACGTTGAACAATGCCCACTGCACCTGCAGGCGACCGCCCGCTGGAGCGATGCTGCCGACCATCATGTACTGAGCACCCACCGCCTTCCAGTCACGGAAGATGATTTCGCTCGGCTGGCTTGGCTGGCTGATCATGTTGGCTTTTGGAATCGGCGAGTAATAGCCCGAGTTGCGCAAATCGTTGCCAATGATTTCAGCCATGTCATCCGGCAGCACCGCACCGCCCTGCATGCCGAACGGTACGACGGCGATCGGCGTTGCCCGATCGCTGCCGCTGGTGACCAGAATGTTCTTTTCCTCTGCCATCGCGATCCCTGCCATGCAGCAGATCACGACCAGCATTCCTCGAAGAAGGTTTCTCACAAGGCTAGATCCTCAGGTGTGAATGTCATCTTGAATGAACGATACGGAGCGAAATCGCTCGGCTTCATTCCCTGCATTTCTGTCAAACGTCCAATATTCTTCACTGCCGCGACTGCCGAAGCATCGAACGGACCATCACCACTGGACTTGGCCACGCTGACCGAAGTCACCGTGCCGTCCGGCAACATGCCGATCTGCAGTACCACCGTCATGCCTTTGCGTGCCGAAGGTGGACGTGCCCAACCTTCTGCCGCTCGCGCACGAATCAGGTCATCGAAACTGCCCGCGACTTCGTCACCCTGCTCATCGGCCAAGGCCTGCTGGCGCTGCGGCGTGTCGGAAAGCAGATCTGCCAGGGCCTGAGCCTTTTTGTCTTCGGCAGATTTGCGTGCCGCTTCCTGCGCTTTCTTCTTCGCAGCATCGGCAGCAGCTTTCTTCTTCGCGTCCTCGGCGACTTTCTTCTTCGCCTCTTCAGCTTCAGCTTTCTTCTTGGCGTCTTCGGCGGCTTTCTTTTTCGCGTCTTCGACGATTTTCTTCTTGGCTTCTTCCGCAGCGGCTTTCTTGGCCTCTTCTTCAGCGGCCTTCTTGGCTTCGTCTTCGGCTTTCTTCTTGGCTATATCAGCCAATTGTTTCTCTTCGGCCTTTTTCGCTTCGGCTTTCTTCGCGTCGTCGGCTTTCTTGGCTTCATCAGCCTTTTTCGCTTCGTCCGCTTTCTTCGCCTCGTCGGCCTTCTTGGCTTCCTCGGCCTTTTGAGCCGCTTCCTCTTTCTTTTGTTCCGCCGCCTTCACTGCTTCCTGCTCGATCTTTTTCTGTTCCATCTGCTCGACTTCGGTCTGGCGCGCGGCGGATTTCTTCGCCTCACCCGCAATCTTCTGATTGGTCTGGGTGGTTGCCTGACTTTTCGATTTCAGCTGGTACAGGGTCGCCTGGACGATCGGCTTGGCCGGCGGCAGTTCAGGCGTAAAGGCAAAACTGACGAACAGCATGCCGAACACCAGCACGTGCAGGACAATCGCCAGAACGCTGGGCCAGAAGTAGCTTTCCGAGGCGGACGGCTCTCGCTGTTGCTGCATCAGGGGGCCTCGGTAATCAGACCAACGTTACCGACCCCGGCCTTCTGCAACCCGCCCATGGCACCCATGACGGCGCCGTAGTCGACAGTCTTGTCGCCACGAATGAACACCTGGGTGCGTTTGCCGCCCTCGGTGCCGGCGCGAATGATCTTGGTCACAGCGTCAGTCATCTGCGGCAGGGTCATGGCGCGATCCTGCTGTTTCTCGGTGTCTACTTCGCTGCCAAGGTTCCAGTAGTAGGTCTTGTCAGCCTTGATCGAAATGGTCAGGACCTGGGTGTTGTTGTCCTGCGGCAAGGCTTCGCTGGAAACCTTGGGCAGATCAACTTTCACGCCCTGATTGAGCATCGGCGCGGTCACCATGAAGATGACCAGCAGCACCAACATCACGTCGATGTAGGGCACTACGTTCATCTCGGCGACCGGCTTGCGCTTTTTGCGAGCTCGAGCGATTAAAGCCATCGGGAAATACCTGCTTATTCTTCGCTGGTGTGCACTTTGCGGTGCAGGATCGCCTGGAATTCATCGGCGAAGGTGTAGTAGCGGCCCAGCAAGGTTTCGCTGCGCGCAGCGAAACGGTTGTAAGCGATCACGGCCGGGATCGCAGCGAACAGGCCGATCGCGGTGGCGATCAGTGCTTCGGCGATACCCGGTGCCACGGTGGCGAGGGTCGCTTGCTGAGCGCTGGCCAGACCGCGGAAAGAGTTCATGATGCCCCACACGGTACCGAACAGACCGATGTACGGGCTGACCGAACCGACGGTGGCGAGAAACGGCAGGCTCTGCTCAAGCTTCTCTTCTTCACGCGAGATGGCGACGCGCATGGCACGGGCCACACCTTCCATCACCGCTTCAGGATCGACACCTGGCTGCTGACGCAGACGGGAGAATTCCTTGAAGCCGGCACGGAAGATCTGCTCGACGCCCGAATCCGGATCCGGGTTGCTACCGGCCTGACGGTACAGCTTGGACAGATCGATACCCGACCAGAAGCGCTCTTCAAAGCTCTCCAGGGCGCGTCGACCGGCACGCAGCAGATTGCTGCGCTGAAAGATCATGATCCATGAGGTCACCGATGCGGCCACCAGGGTCAACATTACCAACTGCACCACGATGCTGGCATTGCTGACCAGGCTCCACATGGAGGAATGGTCGACGACGTTAGCTTCCACGCTTTATCTCCTGCTTTGAGTGTGTACCCGGACCGACCGCGTCGGCGAAGGCCGCCCGCAAGTTTTCGGGAAGGGCCCGGGGTTTCAAACTGTCGGTGCGCACACAGGCCACCAGAAACTGCCCTTCGCAGAGCAGCACATTATCCGTCGCCCGCCTGACCTGCTGCTTGAAGCGCAGGCTGGCACGGTTCAATTCGGTTACATCAGCGCTTACCAGCAATTCGTCGTCCAGTCGCGCCGGCGCGTGGTAACGCGCTTCGCTGGAATGCACGACAAACAACAGGTCCTCCCCGGCAAGCGCAGATTGGGCAAAGCCCAGCTCTCGGAGCCGCTCGGTTCGAGCCCGTTCCATAAACTTGAGGTAATTAACGTAATACACGATGCCGCCCGCATCGGTGTCCTCGTAATAAACGCGACAACGATGTGCGAACGGCCCAAGCCCGTTTTGCGCGCGCATACTCTAGTGCTTACTCCTCAGGTTGCCAATCCGGCGAGACAACTGTTTTTCGTGGTTTCAGAGCTTTAACGCAAAAGTACCGTGCTCTGACAGTACAAACCCTGAATAAATCGCCAACAAATGTGTATCAATCGTCCGCAGCATCGAGAAACTCGTCTGCCATGGGCATCTCGCCCATGCGTGACGGGATGTTCAAACCGAAATGCAGATACGCATGTCGGGTCACTACCCTGCCCCGCGGCGTACGCATGATGTAGCCCTGCTGAATCAGATACGGCTCGAGCACGTCCTCGATGGTATGGCGCTCTTCACTGATCGCCGCCGCCAGGCTGTCGATACCGACCGGGCCACCGTCGAACTTCTCGATCATCGTCAGCAGCAGACGCCGGTCCTGATGATCGAAACCGTGCTCGTCAACATCCAGCAGGTTCAACGCCAGGTCCGCCACCGACTTGGTGATGTGCCCCTTGGCGCGGACTTCAGCGAAGTCGCGCACCCGACGCAGCAAACGGTTGGCAATTCGCGGCGTGCCTCGAGCGCGACGAGCGATCTCGAACGAACCCTCCGGGTCCAGCGGCAGGCCGAGAATGCTCGCCGAACGGCTGACGATCGTCGCCAGATCCGCCGTGCTGTAGAACTCCAGGCGCTGGACGATACCGAAGCGGTCACGCAGTGGATTGGTCAGCATGCCGGCGCGGGTGGTGGCGCCGACCAGGGTGAACGGCGGCAGGTCGAGCTTGATCGAACGCGCCGCCGGCCCTTCGCCGATCATGATGTCGAGCTGGAAATCTTCCATGGCCGGGTACAGCACTTCTTCGACAATTGGCGACAGGCGATGGATTTCGTCGATGAACAACACGTCGTGCGGCTCGAGATTGGTCAGCAGCGCCGCCAGATCCCCCGGACGCTCCAGCACCGGGCCGGAGGTGCTCTTGATCGACACGCCCATTTCTTCGGCAATGATATTGGCAAGCGTGGTTTTACCCAGCCCCGGCGGGCCGAAAATCAGCGTGTGGTCCAGCGACTCGCTGCGGCCACGCGCAGCCTGGATGAACAACTCCATCTGCTCGCGCACGGTCGGCTGGCCAATGTAGTCGGCCAGGCTGACCGGGCGAATGGCGCGGTCTTGGACTTCTTCGCGCTCGCGCGGGCTGTGCGCAGCGGCGATCAGACGATCAGCTTCAATCACTTAAATCATTCCCTTCAGGGCGCGGCGGATCATGTCTTCACTGCTCAGGTTCTTGTCCTTGATGGCGGAAATCGCCTTGCTCGCTTCCTGCGGCTTGTAGCCCAGGGAAATCAGCGCGCTGACCGCATCGTTTTCGGCGGTATTGACCGGCGCCGGGCCGTCCGGCTGATTCGGCACCAGCGCAAACATGGCCGGCGAGGTTTCCCAGGCCTTGAAGCGATCCTTCAATTCGACCAACAGGCGTTCGGCGGTCTTCTTGCCGACACCCGGCACTTTGGTCAGCGCTGAGGTGTCCTGCGACTGCACGCAACGGATCAGCTCGTCGACCTCCAGGCTCGACATCAGTGCCAGTGCCAATTTCGGCCCGACACCATTGAGCCTTATCAACTCGCGAAAAAAGTCTCGCTCACGCTTGCCGGCAAAACCATAGAGCAACTGCGCATCTTCGCGTACGACCAGATGGGTATGCAGGGTCAGCGGTTCACCGACAGACGGCAGGCGATAGAGGGTGGTCATGGGCACTTCCAGCTCATACCCGAGGCCGTTTACATCCAGAATCAGGTGCGGCGGCTGTTTTTCAACCAGGGTGCCGCGCAAGCGTCCAATCACGTTTCAGATCCTTGAGCGTTGGCCAGCCGTGGGCTGGCGACTGTCGAAAGGCGAAATTCGCGCCGACGACACAGGCGCATGAATCCGCTTTCAGGAAAATTGCTGCTGATGCTATCAGAGACGCAGGCGCCCGCCACGACTGCGTGCGGTCCCCAGGCCGTGCGGTAGCAGACTGGAACGCGTGTGCGCATGGCAAATGGCGATTGCGAGGGCATCGGAAGCGTCGATCTGCGGTTTGCTGGTCAGTTTCAGCATGTGCATGACCATCATTTGCACTTGTTCTTTATTGGCGGCGCCGGTACCCACCACGGCCTGCTTGACCTGAGTGGCCGTGTACTCGGCAATTTCCAGGCACTCTTCGGCGCCCGCAACGATAGCCGCCCCACGAGCCTGCCCGAGCTTGAGCGCCGAGTCGGCATTCTTCGCCATGAAGACCTTTTCAATACCCATGGTGACAGGGCCGTAAGTCTGGATGATTTCGCGCACGCCGCGATAAACAATCTGCAAACGCTCGTGCAGCTCGCCCGCACCGGTACGGATGCAGCCAGACGCCACATAAATGCAGCCACCCCGTCCGGTATCGCGAACAATCCCGTAACCGGTAATGCGCGAGCCGGGGTCGATACCAAGAATTAAAGTCATAGGCCTGCTGGTTCGAAATAACACAAAAACAAATGTGGGAGCTGGCTTGCCAGCGATGACGGAGTGTCAGGCGCCATCAATGCTGATGCGCCGACGCCATCGCTGGCAAGCCAGCTCCCACATTGAAGCCTAGTCGCTCTTAGCCGAGCTGAGCGGCGACGTCTTCTGGAATGTCCGCATTGGAATAGACGTTCTGCACGTCATCCAGGTCTTCCAGCATGTCGATCAGCTTGAGCACCCTCTCCGCACCTTCCAGATCCAGCTCGGCGCTGGTGGTCGGCTGCATGACGATTTCCGCGTCGTCGCCCTTGAATCCGGCCGCTTCCAGCGCGTTACGCACTGCGTAGAAGCTGGTGAACGAGGTGAACACGTCGATCGAGCCGTCCTCGTGCGTGACGACGTCATCGGCGTCAGCCTCAAGCGCCGCTTCGGTCAGCGCGTCTTCGTCAACGCCCGGCGCGAAGCTGATCTGGCCCTTGCGTTCGAACAGATACGCCACCGAACCGTCGGTGCCGAGGTTGCCGCCGCATTTGCTGAACGCGTGGCGCACCGCCGCAGCGGTACGATTGCGGTTGTCGGTCATGCACTCGACCATCACCGCCACGCCGCCCGGGCCGTAGCCTTCGTAGGTCAGCTCTTCAACGTTGTCCGCCTCGGTCGCACCGGCGCCGCGCGCAACGGCGCGGTCGATGATGTCGCGGCTCATGTTCGCGCTCAACGCCTTGTCCAGGGCCAGACGCAGACGCGGGTTGGAACCGGGATCACCGCCGCCCTGACGGGCCGCAACGGTCAGTTCGCGGATCCACTTGGTGAAGATCTTGCCCCTCTTGGCATCCTGACGTTCTTTGCGGTGCTTGATGTTCGCCCACTTGGAATGACCTGCCATAACTCGCTCCGAATTCTCTTTGAAACGTTGCCCGCCCTGCGTGCGCAGCGGCCAGCAAACACAAAAATCTCGACCTGCTCTTATAGAAAGAAAAAAGGCGCATCCGAAGATGCGCCTTCAGGCCCGTCTTACTCAGCCTTTGGCGTTTCGCGCAAACGAATATGCAGCTCGCGCAATGCCTTGGCATCCACAACGCCCGGAGCCTGCGTCATCACGTCGGCAGCACTCTGGGTTTTCGGGAAGGCGATCACTTCACGGATCGACTGGGCGCCGGTCATCAGCATTACCAGACGGTCCAGACCGAAGGCCAGACCACCGTGCGGCGGTGCACCGTACTTCAGCGCGTCGAGCAGGAAGCCGAACTTCTCTTCCTGTTCCGCTTCGTTGATGCCCAGCAGGCGGAATACCGCTTGCTGCATTTCCTTGCGGTGAATACGGATCGAACCGCCGCCCAGCTCGGTGCCGTTCAATACCATGTCGTAGGCGCGCGACAGTGCGCCGGCCGGGTTGGCCTCGAGCTCCTGCGGGGTGCACTTCGGTGCAGTGAACGGGTGGTGCAGCGCCGAGAAGCTGCCGTCGTCGTTCTCTTCGAACATCGGGAAGTCGACGACCCACATTGGCGCCCACTCGCAGGTCAGCAGCTTGAGGTCGTGACCGAGCTTGATGCGCAGCGCGCCCAAGGCTTCGCTGACGATCTTGGCCTTGTCGGCACCGAAGAACACGATGTCGCCATCGATCGCGCCGACGCGATCAAGGATCACGTTGAGCTTGTCTTCAGGGATGTTCTTGACGATCGGCGATTGCAGACCGTCAACACCGGCCGCGCGCTCGTTGACCTTGATGTAGGCCAGGCCCTTGGCGCCGTAGATGCCGACGAACTTGGTGTAGTCGTCGATCTGCTTGCGCGGCATGCTCGCCCCGCCTGGAACGCGCAGTGCGGCAATGCGGCACTTCGGATCGTTGGCCGGACCGCTGAACACCTTGAATTCGACTTCCTTGAGCTGGTCGGCAACGTCCACCAGTTCCAGCGGAATACGCAGGTCCGGCTTGTCGGAACCGTAGCGGCGCATGGCCTCTTCGAAGGTCATGTGCGGGAATTCGCCGAATTCCAGATCCAGCACTTCCTTGAACAGGTTGCGGATCATTTGCTCGGTCAGGCCCATGATCTCTTTTTCATCGAGGAAGCTGGTCTCGATGTCGATCTGGGTAAATTCCGGTTGACGGTCGGCGCGCAGGTCTTCGTCGCGGAAGCACTTGGCGATCTGGTAGTAACGATCGAAGCCGGCCACCATCAGCAGTTGCTTGAACAGCTGCGGCGATTGCGGCAGGGCGAAGAACGAACCGGCATGGGTACGGCTCGGCACCAGATAGTCACGCGCACCTTCAGGAGTGGCACGGGTCAGGATCGGTGTTTCGACGTCGAGGAAACCGTTTTCGTCGAGGAAGCGACGGATGCTGGTGGTCATGCGCGAACGCAGACGCAGCTTCTCGGCCATTTCCGGACGACGCAGGTCGAGGAAGCGATAACGCAGACGGGTTTCTTCGCCGACGTCGGAGAACTCGTTGAGCGGGAACGGCGGGGTTTCCGACTCGTTCAGCACTTCCAGTTCGTAACCCAGCACTTCAATCATGCCCGAGGCCATGTTGGCGTTGGTTGCGCCAGCAGGACGCAGACGCACCTTGCCGGTGATCTTCACCACGTATTCGCTGCGCACGCGATCGGCGGCGGCAAAGCTCTCGGCGCGATCCGGATCGAAGACCACCTGGGCCAGACCGTCACGATCACGGATGTCGAGGAAAATCACCCCGCCGTGGTCGCGACGACGGTGAACCCATCCGCAAAGGGTAATTTCCTGACCTTCCAGGCTTTCGTTCAGTTGGCCGCAATAGTGGCTGCGCATCATGATAATGGTTCGCTTCTCGTCATTCGATATTCGGTGGAGATCCCGTTGCTCAAGCAATGCGGAAACTCACGCGTGTCGTTCGTTCAGGGCTTGAACCCTAGTCAGCTTTGTCGCCACCGGCCAGATTCTTCTTGGCTCCGGTCTTGAAATCGGTCTCGTACCAACCGTTGCCGCTGAGGCGAAAACCCGGCATGGACAGCTGTTTCTTCAGTTCGGGCGCCTGACAGGCAGGGCAGTCGACCAGCGGTGCGTCGCTGATCTTCTGAATGGCTTCCAACTGATGACCACAGGAAGCACATTGGTAATCGTACATCGGCATGGAGGTGTCTCGGCGATCAGATTGCTGCCGCGCGCAGGGCTTTGCGGCGAAAGAGCGGGATTATATCGATTAAATGCGGCCTGTGCAGCCGGTATGCAGCACAGGCCGCGACCTCGTTTGCACGTGCCGTATCAGAGCGAATCGGACCGCGCCTCCTGACCAATGCCGTTCATCACACACACAACCCGCACCAGTGCGCTGAAATTCTTCACCCCGCCGTGACGCAGATGCACCTCACGGTCGACGTGAGACAACAGCGAGCTGATCGAACAGCAGTTGTCCGCCGCCATTGAGCCGAGGATATTCCAGTAGACCTGCTCAAGACGCAGGCAGGTGGCGTAACCGTTCAGGCGTACGGACCTCGACAATGGCCTGATCAGCGCCATGTCGAATCCGCTGACGAACGGATCGACCTTTAAAGCATGTGGCGCGCCGACTCTGCGGTCGCCGCGCCTGTCTCCTTCAACCATATCGCTGACACTCCTTTGTCATCTCTGCTTGTCTGAAAAAGTCACATCCTGTGGCTTTTATAAAAGCGCAGACACAAAGTTATAGCCAGACGACTTTTAGACCGTCGCCGTAGGATAAGCCAACGATACAAGTAAGACTTTGCTCGGGTACGCAGGCCTTGAGAGACAAGGCCTGCGTACGGCAATCAGGCTTCGAGCAATGCGCGCAGCATCCACGCGGTCTTCTCGTGCACCTGCATGCGCTGGGTCAGCAGGTCGGCGGTCGGTTCATCGCTGACCTTGTCGAGCAGCGGGAAAATCCCGCGCGCCGTGCGGGTCACCGCTTCCTGGCCTTCGACCAGTTGTTTGATCATGTCTTCGGCGCTCGGCACGCCTTCCTCTTCCTTGATGGACGACAGACGTGCGTAGGTGGCATAGGCACCCGGCGCCGGAAAGCCCAGGGCGCGAATGCGCTCGGCGATCGAGTCCACCGCCAGCGCCAGTTCGTTGTACTGCTCTTCGAACATCAGATGCAGGGTACGGAACATCGGGCCGGTGACGTTCCAGTGGAAGTTATGGGTTTTCAGATACAGCACGTAGGTGTCCGACAACAGACGCGACAGTCCTTCGACGATGGACTTGCGGTCTTCTTCACTAATACCGATATCGATTGCCATTGTGACCTCCTGAGGGCGATTGATTTCATCCAAAAGATGCAGGCCCACTCTAGCAAGGCTGCCGCCACCCCGCAGCCCCGATCAAACGCTTGCACTGCGACAAAACGACCAACGCACTGCCACTGGCCGGGCTGATTTGAGTCGCCGCAGGCTTTGCTGTTAAATAGGCGATGTGTCGCCATGCCCCGTTTTTCGGGGTGTTCGCGCATAGGCTGATGCCGTGAACGTGTCCACCGCCTCTTTTTTTGTTCCGAAGCGAACCGTTCGCCTTCAGCTCTTCCTTGTGAGCCGTCATAAACGTGAGCCAATCAAAATGTTGAAAATCGTCCACCTGCTGATGGGCGCAGCGGCCTTGCTGCTGTCGTTCATACCCAGCTTGAAATCCGAAGCCGTTCCCTACCTGCAACAACCCGATGCACTTTACCTGGCCTTTTTCGGCCTGCTGAACCTGATCCTTGCGCCAGTGATTCCCTACTGGAACAAAGGCCCGCGTCAGCATCTGCAAAACCTGGTCAGCGCTCTTCTGGTACTGACCGTCGTCCTGCAAACCCTGACCCTGATCGCACCGATGCCGGTCATTGCCGGCCAGCCTGCCGTGCTGTTCAGCCTGGTGATCGCACTGGTTGCGGTGGTCGTTCACCTGGCGGTGAGCTTCTATCGTTCTTCACCGGCCGCCGCGCCGACCAGCTACGACATGACCAACCGTGATACCGGCACCGTCAAGTGGTTCAACACCTCCAAAGGCTTCGGCTTTATCTCGCGCGATTCCGGCGATGATATTTTCGTGCACTTCCGTGCGATCCGTGGCGAAGGTCACCGCGTTCTGGTCGAAGGCCAGCGCGTGGAGTTCTCGGTGATGAACCGCGACAAGGGCCTGCAAGCCGAGGACGTCATCGCCGCGCTGCCGCGCCGCTGACCCAAAGCAAAAAACCGCGAACAGCCTGGCTGCTCGCGGTTTTTTTATGCCTGCATGAAATCAATAATGCGGCGGCGGTGCGTCTTCTTCGAAAGAACCGAACTGCCCGACCATTTCTTCCTGGCGCTTGAGCAGTGCCGCCATCTGCAGCTGCAGGCGCTCGACCACGCGCTGCTGCTCCACCAGAACGTCATTCAACGCCTGAATCGTATCGTCCTGAAAGGCCAGCCGGCTCTCCAGATCGGTAACGCGTTGTTCCAGAGTCATGACTCAGCCCTCCACAAAAGTGAAATCGTCGGTCAGCACCAGGCGCAGGCGCTCGCGGATGGCGGCGACCTGCTCTGCACTATACGGTCGGGCCGGGTGCTTGCCCCAGACCGGCGCTGGCCACGCGGCATCATCGCGTTTGCGCACGATGACATGCATGTGCAACTGGCTGACAACGTTGCCCAAGGTGGCGACGTTCAGTTTGTCGGCGTCGAACGAATCCTTGAGCAGTTCGGCCAGCATGGTGGTTTCCTGCCAGAGCTGCTGCTGATCAGCGACATCCAACTGAAACAACTCGCTGATATCCTCGCGACGCGGCACCAGGATGAACCACGGGTACTGGCTATCGTTGGACAGCAGCAAACGGCAAAGCGGGAAGTCACCGATGACCAGCGTGTCCTGTTGAAGTCGTGAATCTAAAGCAAACACTGCGCGCACTCCCGGCTGATCGACATATTCAGCTTAGCGGCGATCACTGTGGACGGCCCGCCAAGCGACAGGCGTGCAGCATACCTGTGAATGCGCGAGCCTTCACGACAGCGCTGCCTGCCATCGTCGCGCCGACGCCCCGACATGGGACATTTGCGAACGCTACGCACCAACACGGACCCGATACCCATCGCTATCTCGATGAAAGATCGAAACACACGCAATGCTCGGCCTCTCAAGCGCTCAAAGCCGCGGGAAGCCGAACAGGGGCAGAAAATTATTTGCACCAAAATCGCACAACCCGTCTACGCTCAGTGCGTCGGGCATCCGCCGAATACTCAATGACGGGGTGAACGGGTAACGTTTTTGATTGTCACGCGCGCGAAACAGCGTGACAACACCATGGCAGGGCTAACGTCAAGCGCTGAAAAAAACAGCCTCGAAGCCCCCGTTTCACAAGGTTTTCACAAATGCAGAGAGGCGCTGGGGAAAATAACCGCAAGGAAAACGCGGTTTGAGCACGCTTGTTGCATTCGTACTCATATGGACTATAAGCGCACCACCGGAAGTGGATGCCTAAGCCCCATAAAAACAGTGGCAGGGTTGCCCGATGGAGATTCAAGTGTTTTGCCAGGGACTCTTTTTTACCGATGCAAAAAGGCCCATGAACAGCGAGAAAGTTGTCAGTCCGGCTGCGTCGGTACTGTGAATTTGCGACATCCATCCAGTCATTCGCGACAACGTCGTAAAGAAGCTGAAAGGTTGAATTCGCAAGTATCGCCAACATTGTCGGCGTGATATAAGTTTGCGCCGACACAAAAAGAAAGAGCCGCCCAGATAATAAAACAGGTGGGACGGCAGTACTCTTCTAAAACCAAAGGAGCAAATCACGATGCGCGTGATGAAGTGGAGCATGATCGCACTGGCAGTTGCAGCAGCTGCCGGTTCTCAGTTGGCTACGGCCGCACCGTTCGTTAGTGACCAGGCAGAGGCCAAGGGCTTCGTTGAAGACGCCAAAGCTGACTTGCTGATTCGCAACTATTACTTCAACCGCAATAACAAGAATGGCGGCAACGACCAGAAAGACTGGACCCAGGGTATCTGGGGCAACTTCAGCTCTGGTTACACCCAAGGCACCGTAGGCGTGGGCATTGATGCCTTCGGTTATCTGGCCATCAAACTCGATGGCGGTGACGGCACTGGCGGCACCGGCAACATGAGCCGCGATGCCGATGGCGAAGTCAACGACAGCCAGGGCAAAGCCGGTGCTGCGGTCAAGTTCCGCGTATCGAAAACCGAGCTGAAAGTGGGCGACATGCAGCCGAGCACTTCTCCAGTGTTCGCAGTCGGTGGTTCCCGTATCCTCCCGCAAACTGCCAGCGGCTTCCAGCTGCAGAGCAGCGAAATCAAAGATCTTGATCTCGAGGCCGGCCACTTCTACTCGGGTACCAGCCAGGACCGTAACTCCCGCGAAGGTGGTCTGTACGCCAACTACGCTGGCGAAGAAGCCAACACCATCGACTACTTCGGCGGCAAGTACGGCATCACCGAAAACCTGAGCGCATCGCTCTACGGCGCCAAGCTGGAAGACATCTGGAACCAGTACTACGCCAACGTGAACCTCACCACGCCTTTCAGTGGTGACACCTCGCTGAACACCGACTTCAACATCTACCGCACCACCGACACCGGTGACGCGAAAGCCGGCGATATCAGCAACACCACGTTCTCCCTGGCAACCGCTCTTTCGTTCCTGAAAGCGCACACCATTACCCTGGCCTTCCAGAAGGTCAACGGTGACACGCCTTTCGACTACATCGGCGTGGGCAAGAACAACCGTGGTGGCGACTCGATCTTCCTCGCCAACTCCATTCAGTACTCTGACTTCAACGGTCCGAACGAGAAATCCGCTCAGATCCGTTATGACATCAAAATGGCCGAGTACGGCGTTCCAGGTCTGAGCTTCATGACCCGTTACGTTAAAGGCTGGGACATCGATGGCACTAACACCCCAACTGGCAGCGCTTACGCTGGCCTGTACGGTGAAGATGGCAAGCACAACGAGACCAACCTGGAAGCCAAGTACGTTGTTCAGTCTGGCCCGGCAAAAGATCTCTCCTTCCGCATTCGTCAAGCATGGCACCAGGCTAACGCTGACCAGGGCGAAGGCGACATCAAAGAGTTCCGTCTGATCGTTGACTACCCGCTGTCGCTGTTGTAATCGCATCCAGTTAGTTTGCGATAACACATAAAAAGGCCCATCTCAGGATGGGCCTTTTTTATTGCTGCTGCATTCAACTGCGTTGACTGCCGAGTCAGACAGTTTAATTAGCAACCTATCATTTAGTTGCCGGTTCCTGCATTACACGAATAACCCGCTGCGGAAAAGGAATATCAATCCCGGCGGCTTTCAGGCGATCGCGCGACAGTTCATTGAACATGAACATAACATCCCAGTAGTCGGCAGTTTTAACCCAGACCCGCAAGGAAACCGTGATCGAACTGTCACCCAGTGTCGAAATCACCGCCTGTGGCTCAGGGTCCTGCAATACGCGCTCATCCTTGGCCAGGTCCAGCAACACCTGACGGGCTTTTTGCAGGTCTGCTTCGTAATCGACACCGACATCGAACACAACCTTGCGCGTCGGCTGACGATTGGTGTTGGTGATGATGCCGTTCGACAGATTGCCGTTGGGCAGGATGATGGTCTTGTTGTCGCCGGTACGCAGCACGGTGTGGAAAATCTGGATGCTGTCGACAGTGCCCGCCACGCCTTGCGCTTCGATCCAGTCACCGATGCGGAACGGCCGGAACAGCAGAATCAGCACGCCACCGGCAAAGTTTGCCAGGCTGCCCTGCAAGGCCAGACCGATGGCCAGACCGGCCGCACCGATGGCCGCGACGAACGAGGTGGTTTCCACGCCGATCATCGACGCGACGCTGACGATCAGCAGTACCTTGAGAATGATGTTCGCCAGGCTGCTGATAAAGCCTTGCAGTGCCAGGTCGGCATTGCGCAAGGCCAACAGACCGCCGAGCTTTTGCGTGACCTTGTTGATCAGCCACCAGCCGATGGCGAGGGTAATCACCGCCAGCAGCACGCGGCTGCCGTACTCCATGATCATCGGAATCCACGCCTGGGACGCCTTGACCAGGTGGTCCACCTCAGCATTCAAATCCATGTTCTTTCTCCTGATTTCCGGCTTCCCGGGGTGTACACAAAATAATGTGGGAGCGAGCCTGCTCGCGAATGCGGTGTGTCATTCAAAGATGAATTGACCGACACCTTGCATTCGCGAGCACGCTCGCTCCCACACAGTCACAGAGCAGTTTAGTCGCGGAAATTGTTGAACTGCAGCGGCATGCCGAATTCCTTGGCGCGCAGCGCCGCGATGGCTTCCTGCAGGTCGTCGCGCTTCTTGCCGGTCACACGCACTTGCTCGCCCTGAATGGCGGCCTGCACTTTCAGTTTGGCTTCCTTGATGTGGCCGACGATCTTTTTCGCCAGTTCCTTGTCGATGCCTTCCTTGAGCACGGCGTCCTGCTTCATCAGCTTGCCCGAGGCATAGGCGTCCTTGACCTCAAGGCACTGCACGTCGATCTTGCGCTTGACCAGCGCCAGCTTGAGGATTTCGATCATCGCCTCGAGCTGGAATTCGGCCTCGGCGGTCAGGCTGACGGTCAGGTCCTTTTCCTTGAACTCGAAGCTGCCTTTGCCTTTCAGGTCATAACGACGGTCGAGTTCCTTCACGGCGTTCTCGACCGCGTTGGTGAGCTCGTGTTTGTCCAGTTCGGATACCACGTCGAACGACGGCATGTAATCTCTCCAATAAAAAGGCGCGCTCGATGGTGATGGAGCGCGCTTGGCTTGCGGTTAAAATCGGGCTCATTATAACGGCTCTTTTCCCACCGATACGGCGCGCCGCACATGCCTGCAAGCAATCGAGCAAAAAACTGATGTCGACTCCCTGGCATATACTGGGCGCCGGCAGTCTCGGCACGTTATGGGCGACCCGCCTGGCCCGCGCGGGCCTGCCGGTGCGGTTGATCGTGCGCGACCCAACGCGTTTGCGCAGCTACGAGGCCGCCGGTGGACTGACCCTGGTAGAAAACGGACAAGCCAGTACCCATGCAGTTCCCGCCGAAACCGCAGACCACCCCGCGCCGATCCGCCGCCTGCTGGTGGCGTGCAAGGCCTATGACGCCGAGAACGCCGTCGCCCGTATCGCGCCGCGACTGGCGGCCGATGCCGAGCTGATCCTGCTGCAGAACGGTCTCGGCAGTCAGGACGCGGTCGCCGCCCAAGTGCCGCATGCACGTTGCATCAGCGCCTCGAGCACCGAAGGTGCGTTCCGTGATGGCGACTGGCGCGTGGTGTTTGCCGGGCATGGGTTTACCTGGCTCGGCGATGCCGCAAACCCATTGGCGCCGATCTGGCTGGACGATCTGCAAGCGGCGAACATTCCCCATGAATGGACCGCTGACATCCTCACCCGCCTGTGGCGCAAACTGGCGCTCAACTGTGCGATCAACCCGCTGACGGTGTTGCACGGCTGCCGTAACGGCGGACTGACCGAGCATCACTGCGAAGTCGCCACCCTGTGTGGCGAGCTGGCCGAGTTGCTTGAGCGCTGCGGCCAACCGGCAGCGGCGGACAACCTGCAAGCGGAAGTCGAGCGGGTGATCCAAGCCACGGCGGCCAATTATTCCTCGATGTACCAGGATGTCGCCAACCAGCGCCGTACCGAAATCAGTTACCTGCTGGGCCACGCCTGCAAAGTTGCCGAGCGCCATCAGGTTAACCTGCCGCACCTGCAACAATTGCAGCAGCGCCTGATCGGCCATCTGCGCAGCCTCGGATTGCCCAGCGACTGAGCAGCGGCTACGCTGGCGACTTGTTCCTTTGCTGCGATAAACCTGATGCCATTGCGCCAGCGCCTCGAAAACCTGCCGGTCGGCCAGAAACTGTTGGCCGCCCTGTTGGTGTTGTTGACCACGGTTCTGCTGGTCGCCAACCTGACCTTTATCAGCGCCGCCTATTACATCTCCCAGGAAAGCATGGCGCCGCAAGCCTTGCAGACCATCGGCCGGCTGATCTCCAACCCGAGTCTGGTCAGTGAAGCCCTGCAATCACCGCAAAGTGCCGAGCGCCTGCTCAAGGAGCTCGACAGTTATTCACCGCTGCGCGCCGCCGCCCTCTACGACGGCAAAGGGCAACGCCTGGCGCAAGTGCAGCGTGGCGACAAGCTCAGCCTGCCGGAGCATTACCGCCACGTCGAGGCCTGGCAACTGACCGAATTTCGCAGCAACCAACTGATCACCCTGCCCCGTCCCGGCACCTCACCGGGCCATTTGCTGCTGGTTGCCAGCAGTGAGCTGCCGATGGCGTTCTACACCGGCACCCTGACTGCAAGCCTGGGCATCCTGATTTTCAGCGTGCTGCTGTGGCTAGTGATTGCCCGGCAGATCAAACGTCTGATCACCCGGCCGATCCATCAGCTCGAGGAGCTGTCGCGCCAGGTCACCCGCGAGGAAAACTACGCCCTGCGGGCCGCACGCGGCAACCACGATGAAATCGGCAGTCTGGCCGAGGCCTTCAACACCATGCTGTCGCGCATCGAAGCGCGCGAGCAGCAGCTCAAGCGCGCCCGCGATGATTCGCAGGCGGCTTACGATCAGGCTCAGGGGCTGGCCGAAGAAACCCGCCACACCAATCGCAAACTGGAACTGGAAGTCCAGGTGCGCAGCAAGATCGAGAAAAAGCTCACCGGTTTCCAGAACTACCTCAACAGCATCATCGACTCGATGCCCTCAGCGCTGATTGCCCTCGACGAGCAGCTCTACGTCACCCAATGGAATCAGGAAGCCAGCGCCCTCTCCGGCACGCGTCTGGACGAAGCATTGAACCAGCCGATCTTCCTTGCCTTCGAACCGCTCAAGCCGTTTCTGCCGCAACTCAAGCAGACCGTCGAGCAGCACACCGTGGCGAAAATCGAGCGGGTCACCTGGTTCAAGGACGACGAGCCGAAGCACTATGCGCTGACCTTTTATCCGCTGATGGGCGGTGCCGGGCGCGGCGTGGTGATCCGCATCGATGACATCACCCAGCGCTTGTCGCTGGAAGAAATGATGGTGCAGTCGGAAAAAATGCTCTCGGTCGGTGGCCTCGCCGCCGGCATGGCCCACGAGATCAATAACCCGCTGGGCGCGATCCTGCACAACGTGCAAAACATCCGCCGACGCCTGTCCGCGGATCTGCCGAAGAACCTGGAAACCGCCGAACAACTGGGCATCGAACTGGACACGGTCAACCGCTACCTGCAAGGGCGCGAAGTGCCGCAACTGCTCGACGGCATCCAACAGGCCGGTGCGCGAGCGGCGAAAATCGTTACACACATGCTCAGTTTCAGCCGCCGCAGCACTCGGCAAATGGCCCCGTGCGACTTGCCGGCACTGATCGACCAAGCCGTGGAAATCGCGGGCAACGACTTCGATCTGGCCATCGGTTTCGACTTCAAGGGCCAGGCGATCATCCGCCAGTTCGACCCGGCGCTCGGCCCGGTACCGGGCACCGCCAACGAGCTCGAGCAGGTGCTGCTCAATTTGCTGAAAAACGCCGCACAAGCCATTCACCAGCGCGAAGACGACGGCGAGCCGGGGCGGATCATTTTGCGCACCAGGCTCAATCCGCCCTGGGCCGAAATTCAGGTCGAAGACAACGGCATCGGCATGAGCGAGAGCGTGCGCAAACGCACCTTCGAGCCGTTCTTCACCACCAAGGAAATCGGCCAGGGCACCGGGCTGGGCCTGTCGGTGTCGTACTTCATCATCACCAACAATCACAAAGGGCAGATGGAAGTGCAGTCCGCGCCGGGCCAGGGCACCTGTTTCACCTTGCGTCTGCCACTGACCCAGCCAACACCCATCGCCGCTGAAAACAATCAACTACCGAGGTAACCCATGGGCTTTCGCCTGTCGAAAATCTACACCCGCACCGGCGACACCGGCGAAACAGGCCTGGGCGATGGCCGTCGCGTGCCCAAGGATCATCCACGCATCGAAGCGATCGGCGAAGTCGATACGCTGAACAGTCAGGTCGGCGTGCTGCTGGCCGGATTGATCGCCGAGCGTGAAAGCTGCCCGGGGCTGAATGAGCTGATCGAGGTATTGGCACCCTGTCAGCATCGCCTGTTTGATTTGGGTGGCGAACTGGCAATGCCGGAATATCAAGCGTTGAACGCAGCGGAAATCGAACGGCTGGAAGCGGCGATCGACGTGTGGAATGAAGAGTTGGGGCCGCTGGAGAATTTCATCTTGCCCGGTGGCTCAATGCTCATCGCTCAAGCGCATGTGTGCCGCAGCCTGGCGCGCAGTGCCGAGCGGCGCTGTCAGCACTTGAATGCGCTGGAACCGCTGGCCGGGGTTGGCCTGGCGTATATCAATCGGTTGTCGGATTTGCTGTTTGTTGCGGCAAGGTTGATTGCGCGGCGGCAAGGGGTGGCGGAGATTTTGTGGCAGGCGGCCCCAAAGCCAACAGAAATGTAGCGCCTGTTTAGCCGCCATCGCTGGCAAGCCAGCTCCCACAGGTTTAGTGGCTTACGCAAAATTTGTGAACGACACAAAACCCTGTGGGAGCTGGCTTGCCAGCGAATGGGCCATCAGCCTTTATAGAGATTCAGGCCAGAATGCGCGAATCCCCGCGACACCCTGCGCGCCGGCACCCCAGGCCTTGTCCCGCTCCGCAGGCCCTACCCCCCCGAGCAAAAATACCGGTTTGCTGAAACCCTCGATCAAAGTCTCGGCCTGCTCCCACCCTAATGGCTGCCCATCCGGGTGGGTCAGCGTCGGCTGCACTGGCGACAGGGTGACAAAATCCACACCCATCTGCTCGGCCAGTGCCAGCTCTTCGGCGTCGTGACACGACGCGGCGAGCCAGCGCTCCGCCGGCAACGGCCGCCCCGCCGCCGCGTATTTGCGCAACTGCGCCGAGGTGATGTGCCAGCCGGCCGACGGGAAATCGCCGAGCCATTCGAACGGCCCCTTGATCATCAATTGCGCCTTGCCGGCACACAGGCCGACCGCATCCACCGCCAGATCGCGGTACTTGGGGTCGTAGCCATTCGGCGCACGCAACTGAATCAGCTTGATGCCACCCGCAATCGCCTTCTGGATCCCGCGCAGCAGCGCCGGGGTTTCCAGATCCTCGGGGGTGATCAGGTACTCGGCGGGCAAACGCGCCGCTGCGACGATGGGCTGGTTGGCCGCCGGGAAGTCGTAATTCACCAGTTCCTTCGCCGTGACCCAGGCCAACGGCTGGCCCTCGGCGCCATGCGGTTCGCCAGTGAATGCCGAGACTTCCCAGACATCCAGCAACACTTGTTTGTCCGGATAATCGTGGCGAACCTTGATCAGCGGCCGGGCAGCGCCAACGACGATGCCCAGTTCCTCGTTCAACTCCCGCGCCAGCGCGCTTTCAACCGATTCGTCAGCCTCGACCTTACCGCCGGGAAACTCCCACAGACCACCCTGATGCTGGGTGTCGGAGCGGCGAGCGATGAGGATTTTGCCGCTGGCGTCACGAATGACTGCAGCGGCGACGTGAACGCGTTTCACGGCTTCAATTCCTCCAGTCCGGCCTTCTGCCACGCTTTGAATGCAGGCCATTGGTAGACGGTTTCAACATAGGCTTCGTCAGCGGCCGGCAGTTGCACTTGATAGGTGCGCAGGCGTACGGCGATCGGCGCGAAAAAAGCATCCGCCAGGCTTACGCGACCGAACAGGTACGGCCCTTCTTCGGTGGCCGCTGCACGACATTCCGCCCACAAGGCGAGCATGCGCTCGATGTCGACCTTCACTTCTGGCGGCACCGGATCGAGCGGCGCGTCGTGATTGAGGTTGAACGGCATGTGATTGCGCATGGCAAAGAAGCCGCTGTGCATCTGCGCGCAGGCAGAGCGGGCCTGTGCGCGGGCGAAAATATCGCTCGGCCAGAGCTGCTCGGAGGGGAATTGCTCGGCGAGGTATTCGGCGATCGCCAGCGAATCGGCGATGGTGCCGCGCGTGGTTTTGAGCAGCGGCACCTTGGCGGTCGGCGAATGCTTGAGCAGTAGCGCGCGGGTGTCGGGCTTGCCGAGTCTGATCAGTTCTTCGCTGTAGGGTGCGCCGGTCAGCTCCAGCGCCAGCGCGGCGCGCAGGGACCAGGAGGAAAGCAGTTTGTCGCCGATGATCAGGTGCAGGGACATGGTGGTGGCGCCTTTTCGTCAGAGGGAAACTCTAGATAAGTGGTGTCCGGGCTGGCGCAATCGCGAGCAGGCTCACTCCTACAGGGGATTTGTGAACGACACAGATCCCTGTGGGAGCCAGCCTGCTGGCGATGCAGGCGGCTCGGTCTCGGATCAGGTGCGGTACTCAGCGTTGATCTTCACATACTCGTGCGACAGGTCGGTGGTCCAGATGGTTTCGCTGCAATCGCCGCGACCCAGCTCGATGCGGATAGTGATCTCTTCCTGCTGCATCACCGCCGAGCCTTGCGCTTCTGTGTAGGTCGCCGCACGGGCGCCGCGGCTGGCGATGCATACCTCTCCGAGGAACACGTCGATCTTGCTCACGTCCAGCTCCGGCACACCGGCACGGCCGACGGCGGCGAGAATACGGCCCCAGTTCGGGTCGGAAGCGAACAGCGCGGTCTTGATCAACGGCGAGTGGGCCACGGTGTAGCCGACGTCCAGGCATTCCTGATGGTTGCCGCCACCGTTGACTTCAACAGTGACGAACTTGGTTGCGCCTTCACCGTCACGCACGATGGCCTGGGCCACGTCCATGCACACTTCGAACACCGCTTGCCTGAGCTTGGCGAACAGCTCGCCTTCAGCACGGGTGATTTCCGGCAGCGCAGCCTTGCCGGTGGCGATCAGCATGCAGCAGTCGTTGGTCGAGGTGTCGCCGTCGATGGTGATGCGGTTGAACGACTTGTTGGCGCCGTCGAGCATCAGGTTGTGCAGCACATCGCGCGAAACTTTGGCATCGGTGGCGATGTAGCCAAGCATGGTCGCCATGTTCGGGCGAATCATGCCGGCGCCTTTGCTGATGCCGGTGACGGTGATGGTCACGCCGTCATGCTCGAACTGGCGGCTGGCGCCCTTCGGCAGGGTGTCGGTGGTCATGATTCCGGTGGCGGCGGCTTCCCAGTTGTTTTCCGACAGATCGTCGAGCGCGGCTTGCAGTGCGCCTTCGATCTTCTCGACCGGCAGCGGCTCACCGATCACCCCGGTGGAGTACGGCAGGATCTGGCTGGCGTCGACGCCGGTCAGCTCGGCCAGTTTCGCGGTGGTGCGCTCGGCAGCCGCCAGGCCTGGTTCACCGGTGCCGGCGTTGGCGTTACCGGTGTTGGTCAGCAGGTAGCGCACGGCATTCTGCACGCGCTTTTTCGCCAGGATCACCGGCGCCGCACAGAAGGCGTTCAAGGTGAACACGCCCGCCACGGTCGAACCTTCGGCACAGCGCATCACCACCACATCCTTGCGCCCTGGGCGCTTGATGCCGGCCGAGGCGATACCGAGTTCAAAACCGGCAACCGGGTGCAACGTTGGCAACGGACCAAGACCAACAGCCATGAATGCGCTCCTTACTCAATGATGTCAGCACCGCCACTCGCAGCGACGGTGGTGTGAATGGCAAAACGCCGCGACGGCAGAAGCCGGTCGCGGCGCGGGGTGTTCAGCGAGTGCGACGGGTTTTACTGGATCTGCCCGTGGCAATGCTTGTATTTCTTGCCCGAACCGCAATAGCACAGCTCGTTGCGGCCCAGCTTCTGCTCGTTGCGCACCGGTGCGGTGGCGAGGGCGACATCGACCTCTTCACCCAGCGCTTCGGGCTGATCCAGCCCTGGCGCTTCGGCGTGTTCGAATTGCATGCGGGCGGCCAGCGCTTCGGCTTCCTGACGCAGGCGTTGCTCTTCGGCTTCCGGATCTTCGCGGCGAACCTGAACGTGCGACAGCACACGGATCGAGTCGCGCTTGATCGAATCGAGCAGCTCGGAGAACAGCGTGAACGACTCGCGCTTGTATTCCTGCTTCGGGTTCTTCTGCGCATAGCCACGCAGGTGGATGCCGTGACGCAGGTGATCCATGGTCGACAGGTGGTCTTTCCACAGGTCGTCCAGTACGCGCAGCACGATTTGCTTCTCGAACGAGCGCAGTGCTTCGGCACCGGCCTGATCTTCTTTTTCGTTGTACGCGGCGATCAGCTCGGCCATCAGCTTCTCGCGCAGGGTTTCTTCGTACAGGTGATCGTCTTCGTCGAGCCACTGCTGGATCGGCAGTTTCACGCCGAAGTCGCTTTCGATCGTCGCTTCCAGACCAGCGACGTCCCACTGCTCGGGTAGCGATTGCGGTGGAATGTGCGCGCTGACGGTAGCGTTGAGCACGTCCTGACGGAAGTCGGCGATGGTCTCACCGATGTTGTCGGCGGCCAGCAACGTGTTACGCATGTGATAGATCACTTTACGCTGTTCGTTGTTGACGTCGTCGAACTCGAGCAATTGCTTGCGAATGTCGAAGTTGCGCCCTTCAACCTTGCGCTGCGCCTTCTCGATCGCGTTGGTCACCATGCGGTGCTCGATCGCTTCGCCCGGCTGCATGCCAAGGGCTTTCATGAAGTTCTTCACCCGGTCAGAGGCGAAGATGCGCATCAGGCTGTCTTCCAGCGACAGGTAGAAGCGGCTCGAACCGGCATCGCCCTGACGGCCGGCACGGCCACGCAACTGGTTGTCGATACGACGCGATTCGTGACGCTCGGAAGCGATCACCTGCAAGCCGCCCGATTCCAGCACTTGCTGGTGACGCTTCTGCCAGTCGGCCTTGATCTGCGCGATCTGCTCAGGGCTCGGGTTTTCCAGCGCCGCGACTTCCACTTCCCAGTTGCCGCCCAACAGAATGTCGGTACCGCGACCGGCCATGTTGGTGGCGATGGTCAGGGCGCCCGGACGACCGGCCTGAGCGATGATTTCAGCTTCTTTTTCGTGGAACTTGGCGTTCAGGACCTTGTGTTCGATGCCTTCCTTGGCGAGCAGGCTGGACACGTGCTCGGAAGTTTCGATGGTCGCCGTACCGACGAGGATCGGACGGCCCTGGGCCATGCCTTCCTTGATGTCGTTGATGATCGCCGCGTATTTCTCTTCGGCGGTCAGGAACACCAGGTCGTTGTAGTCTTTGCGCGCCAACGGTTTGTTCGGCGGAATGACCACGACCGGCAGGTTGTAGATCTGGTGGAATTCGAACGCTTCGGTGTCAGCGGTACCGGTCATGCCGGACAGCTTTTCGTACAGACGGAAGTAGTTCTGGAAGGTGGTCGAGGCCAGGGTCTGGCTCTCGGCCTGAATGTTCAGACCTTCCTTGGCTTCGATGGCCTGGTGCAGGCCTTCGGACAGACGACGACCCGGCATGGTACGACCGGTGTGTTCGTCGACCAGCACGACCTGACCGTCCTGCACGATGTATTCAACGTTGCGGTTGAACAGCTTGTGCGCACGCAGACCGGCATAAACGTGGGTCAACAGACCGAGGTTGTGCGCCGAATACAGGCTCTCGCCTTCGGCCAGCAGGCCGACGCGGGTGAGCATGTCTTCGATGAACTGGTGACCGGCTTCGTTGAGTTCGACCTGACGGGTCTTTTCGTCAACGGTGTAGTGGCCGGCCTTGGTGACTTGACCTTCGACTTCTTCGACGTGCAGTTCCAGCTGCGGGATCAGCTTGTTGATCTCCATGTACAGCTTGGAGCTGTCCTCGGCCTGACCGGAAATGATCAGCGGGGTACGCGCTTCGTCGATGAGGATGGAGTCGACTTCGTCGATCACGGCAAAGTTGAGTTCGCGCTGGAATTTTTCTTCCATGCTGAACGCCATGTTGTCGCGCAGGTAGTCGAAACCGAATTCGTTGTTGGTGCCGTAGGTGATGTCGGCAGCATAGGCCAGACGCTTCTCTTCCGGCGGCTGGAACGGCGTCACGACGCCGACGGTCAGGCCGAGGAATTCGTACAGCGGACGCATCCAGTTGGCGTCACGACGGGCCAGGTAGTCGTTCACCGTCACCACATGCACGCCCTTGCCGGACAGTGCGTTGAGGTAAACGCCGAGGGTCGCCACCAGGGTTTTACCCTCACCGGTGCGCATTTCGGCGATCTTGCCTTCGTGCAGGGTCATGCC
The DNA here is from genome assembly GCF_055484735.1 of Pseudomonas sp. 15C. NCBI lineage: Bacteria > Pseudomonadati > Pseudomonadota > Gammaproteobacteria > Pseudomonadales > Pseudomonadaceae > Pseudomonas > Pseudomonas sp. 15C. The sequence continues at coordinate 44,429 of NZ_JBUDGD010000014.1, forward strand.
ACCGACGAGTTGCACGTCGAAGTGGCGCATGCCCATCACGCGCTTGCCGGCCTCGCGGGCCACGGCAAAGGCTTCAGGCAACAGCTTGTCGAGGGTTTCCCCTTTGGCGATGCGGTCCTTGAACTCTTGAGTCTTGGCGCGCAATTGATCGTCCGAAAGGGCCACCATTTGCTCTTCGAAGGCATTGACGAGCTGCACCGTCTTGAGCATGCGTTTGACTTCACGCTCGTTCTTGCTTCCAAAAAGTTTCTTTAACAAAGGCGCAAACATATCGGCAGGATCTTCCACACTAAAGGGATGGAGGGCGGCCCCGTGAGTCGCCCGTGCAGCCCTCATGGCCGCATGCGAACGAGCATTCTACCCGGAAACGGTGGTGAGGAAAGTGGCGATGTTCCACGATGCTGGCACTGCGCTTTGACGGGGCTCACTTGAAATAAGGGCGTTTTGCTCAACTTCAAGCCACGCGGGCAAGAAGTTAGTCGTTGATTTAATGAGCAAAGCAGGGACAAAAGCAATGGGCGAGTGGTTCCGCAGCTTTCTGCTACCATGGCGCCTCTGTTACTTCAGGTGTTCGATCATGGCATTTCGCCCTCTCACGGCCAGAGCACCCGCCGTTCTGCTACGCGAAGCCAAGCCGCTCAAAGCCATCCTCGGCCATGCCCAACGGCTGGGGCATTTGCAACGCCTGCTCGAAAGCCAGCTGCAACCCGCCGCCCGCGAACACTGCCATGTGGCGTCGTGGCGCGAGGGCAGTCTGCTGCTGATTGTTACCGACGGCCACTGGGCAACACGTTTGCGCTATCAGCAGAAACGCTTGCAGCGGCAATTGCAGATGTTCGACGAGTTCGCCAGCCTGACGCGGATTCTGTTCAAGGTGCAGCCGCCGACGGTGCAGCGCGGCGCGACCGGGCACACCATGGATCTGTCGACCGATGCTGCCGCGACGATTCAGGAAACGGCCAATGGGATCAGCGATCCGGGTTTGCGTGCGGCGCTGGAACGACTGGCAGCGCACGCCAAGGCCAAAACCTGAAATCAGCAAATCCCGCAGGAGCGAGCCTGCTCGCGATAGCGGTAGATCAGTCACTACAAGTGTCGACCGTTGCATCGCCATCGCGAGCAGGCTCACTCCTGCATTGTTTTAGCGGCGTTTGCTGCCGCCGAGCAAAGAGCCCATCAAACCGCGCACCAGTTGCTTGCCCAGATTGTTGGCCGCTTGGCGCATGGCTGACTTCAGTGCCTGCCCCGCCGCGGTGCCGAGGAACTCCCCGGCCCGGTCGGCCAGGCTTGGTTCTTCGGCAGCTGCTTTGCCTGCGGGCGCTTCAGCTTCCGGCGCCAGGCCTTTACGTCCCATCAGGATTTCATACGCCGACTCGCGGTCGATCGGTTTGTCATAACGGCCCTTGTACGGCGATCCGGCAATCAGCACGGTGCGTTCGGTTGCGCTGAGCGGCCCGATCCGCGATTGCGGCGGCGCGACCAGCACACGCTGGACGATTTCCGGCGTGCCCTTCTCGGTCAGCGTGCCGACCAAGGCCTCGCCAATCCCCAACTCGGTCAATACCGACAAGCTGTCGAACGCCGGATTCGGGCGGAACCCCTCGGCCACCGCGCGCAAGGATTTCTGCTCTTTGGCAGTAAACGCACGCAAGCCGTGCTGGATGCGCAAGCCCAGTTGGGCCAGCACGTCATCCGGCAGATCGGCGGGCGACTGGGTGACGAAATACACGCCAACGCCCTTGGAGCGAATCAACCGCACCACTTGTTCCAGACGCTCCTGCAACGCCTTCGGTGTGTCGCCAAACAGCAAATGCGCCTCATCGAAGAACAGCGCCAGCAGCGGTTTGTCGGCATCGCCCCGCTCCGGCAATTGCTCGAACAGTTCGGCCAGCAGCCACAACAGGAACGTTGCATAGACCTTCGGCGCCTCGTGCACCAGACGGCTGGCGTCGAGCAGATGAATACGCCCGCGTCCGTCGGCGGTCGGTTGCAGAATGTCTTCCAGTTGCAGTGCCGGCTCGCCGAACAAGGCTTCTGCGCCCTGCTGCTCAAGGGTTGCCAAGCGGCGCAGCAGCGCCTGACTGGAGCCGGTGGTCATCAGCGCGGCGTCTTCGCCGAGCAACTGAGGATTGTCCTTGAGGTGATTGAGCAGCGCTTTCAGGTCTTTCAGATCGAGCAGCAACAGACCTTCGCGATCGGCGACCTTGAACGCCGCATACAGCGCCGACTGTTGACTGTCAGTGAGCTCCAGCAGACTGCCCATCAACAGCGGGCCCATTTCGCTCAGGGTGGTACGCAGCGGATGCCCGGATTCGCCATGAATATCCCACAAGGTCACCGGATACGCCTGCGGGGTGTGGTTGAGCCACGGCATGCCGGCGATGCGTTCGGCGACCTTGCCCTGTGGATTGCCGGCGGCACCGAGGCCGCACAGGTCACCCTTGATGTCGGCGGCGAACACCGCGACACCGGCGTCGCTGAAGGCTTCGGCCAGACGCTGCAAGGTGACGGTCTTACCGGTGCCGGTGGCGCCGGCGATCAGGCCGTGGCGGTTCGCCAGGCGCATCGCCTGGGCAGTCTGCTGGCCAGCCGGATCGGCGCCGATTACGAGTTGCGAGGAGTCAGGCATTTTGTCACCCAATGGTTAATCTTTGATGCTGCATGGCCGATAAAAAGGTTGAGAGACCCGACCCGGGTCAGCCGGACATTTCCCTAAGGAGAGACGGAAATATCAGCTTTTTTTGACCCTTGCCCGTTTCACGTGCCTCTATAAAAGCACGCCCGGGACATTAAGACCTTAGCGGAACCCCAAGCCATGAACAAAAATCTGCGCTTCAGCCATAAAATCCTGCTTGCCGCCGCCCTCGTCGTCATCGCCGCCTTCGCCTCGTTCACCCTGTATAACGATTGGTTGCAACGCAACGCGATCCGCGATGACCTGAACAGCTACCTCGAGGAAATGGGCGAGGTCACTGCCGGTAATATCCAGACCTGGCTGACCGGTCGCATTCTGCTGATCGAGAACGCCGCCCAGAACATCGCCGCCAATCCGGAACCTGCCAACGTCGCCAGCCTGCTCGAGCAGAAAACCCTGACCTCGACGTTCATGGCCACCTACCTGGGTGATGCCACCGGCCATTTCACCATCCGTCCCGACACGAAAATGCCGGACGGTTTCGATCCGCGCGTGCGTCCCTGGTACAAGGGCGCCGAAAGCAGCAGCACCTCGACCCTGACCGAGCCGTACATCGATGCGGCAACCGGCCAGTTGATCATTTCCATCGCCACCGCCTCGAAAAAGGCCGGCCAGAGCGTCGGCGTGGTCGGCGGTGATCTGAGCCTGCAATCGCTGGTCGACACCCTCGCCGCGCGGGATTTCGACGGCATGGGTTATGTGTTTCTGGTCAGCGCCGACGGCAAGATTCTCGTGCATCCGGACAAGGCCTTGGTGATGAAGTCACTCAAAGAAGCCTATCCGCAGGACACGCCGCGCATCAGCAGCGACTTCAGCGAAGTCAGCGTCGATGGCAAGACCCGCATCGTCACCTTCGCGCCGATCAAGGGTTTGCCCTCGGTGAACTGGTACATCGGCTTGTCGGTGGACAAGGATCAGGCGTTCGCGATGCTCAGCGAATTCCGCACCTCGGCGGTGATCGCGACGGTGATTGCCGTGGCGATCATTCTCGCGTTGCTGGGCATGCTGATCCGCATCCTGATTCAGCCGCTGCATGTCATGACCCGCGCCATGGAAGACATCGCCGACGGCGAAGGCGACCTGACCAAACGCCTGACCATCGTCAACCACGATGAGTTTGGCGTGCTGGGCACTGCATTCAACCGTTTCGTCGAGCGTATTCACGGCTCGATCCGCGAAGTTTCGTCGGCCACCGGGCAAGTCAACGAAGTCGCCCTTCGGGTGGTCGCAGCCTCGAACTCGTCGATGTACAACTCCGATCAGCAGGCCTCGCGCACCAGCAGCGTGGCGGCAGCGATCAACCAGCTCGGCGCCGCCGCGCAGGAAATCGCCCGCAACGCCGCGCAGGCGTCGAATCAGGCCAGCGATGCGCGCGGTCTCGCCGAAGATGGCCAGCAAGTGGTCGAACGCAGCATTCAAGCAATGAACCGGCTGTCGAGCATGCTTAGTGCATCGAGCAGCAACATCGAGTCGCTGAACAGCAAAACCGTGAACATCGGGCAGATTCTCGAAGTGATCACCAGCATTTCCCAGCAGACCAACCTGCTGGCGCTCAACGCGGCAATTGAAGCGGCGCGCGCCGGCGAGGCTGGCCGTGGTTTCGCCGTGGTCGCCGATGAAGTGCGCAATCTGGCCCACCGCACCCAGGAATCGGCGCAGCAGGTGCAGACCATGATCGAGGAACTGCAAGTTGGCGCCCGTGAATCGGTGAGCACCATGAGCGACAGCCAGCGCCACAGCCAGGACAGTGTCGAGATCGCCAATCTCGCCGGCGAGCGCTTGAACAGCGTGACCCTGCGCATCAGTGAAATCGACGGCATGAACCAGTCGGTGGCGACCGCGACCGAGGAGCAGACTGCGGTGGTTGAGTCGATCAACGTCGACATCACCGAGATCAACACGCTGAACCAGGAAGGCGTGGAAAACCTGCACGCGACCTTGCGTGCCTGTTCGGATCTGGAGCAGCAGGCTGCGCGGCTGAAGCAGCTGGTGGGCAGCTTCAGGATCGAAGATCAAGAGCCTCCCCCTCACCCCAGCCCTCTCCCCCAAGGGGGCGAGGGGAAAGGGAGCAGATCTTCAAGCTTTTCAAACCTGAGTTCGACTCGTACCGCCAGGTCGACCTGGATCAAACATCCAACGCGATCAGTCCCCTCTCCCTCCGGGAGAGGGTTAGGGTGAGGGCGCTCCTCAAACCCACCGCGCAATCCCGACCGAACATCCATTCTCGATAAAGGTCAACAAGGGAGAACCCAGCAGCGGAGGGATGATCACCGTGCATATCGCCGACATCACCATGTTCTACGCCCCGGCCAGCGGCGGCGTGCGGACTTATCTGGATGCCAAGCACCGTCGGTTGACGGGCAGATCCGGCATTCGCCACAGCCTGTTGATTCCCGGCGCCCGTTATGGCGAAAACGACGGCGTTTACAGCGTTCCGGCCCCTGCCCTGCCCTTCGGCAAGGGCTATCGCTTCCCGCTACGGCTGGCGCCATGGCGCAACGTCCTGCAGGATTTGCAGCCTGATCTGATCGAAGTCGGCGATCCGTACCTGACCGCTTGGGCGGCGCTGGATGCGCGGCGGCAGCTGGATGTGCCGGTGATCGGCTTTTATCACTCGGACCTGCCGTTGCTGGTCGGCAACCGCATGGGCCATTGGGTCACGCCGAATGTCGAGGCTTACGTAACCAAGCTCTACGGCAACTTCGACCGTGTGTTGGCCCCCAGCCAAGTGATGGCGGACAAGCTCACCGGGCTGGGCGTGCGCAACGTCTACGTGCAGCCGCTGGGCGTTGATCTGCAGACCTTCCATCCCGGCGCGTGCGAGCGCAATCTGCGTGCGGAACTGGGCATCGCCGAGGACATACGCCTGCTGATTTTCGCCGGGCGCGGTTCCAAGGAGAAGAATCTGCCGGTGCTGCTCAAATGCATGAAGCGCCTCGGCCCGCGTTATCACTTGCTGCTGGTCGGTTCGTCGATGCCGGCCATCGTCCCGGACAATGTCAGCGTCATTGACGAATTCTGCCCACCGGCGCGGGTAGCACAACTGATGGCCAGCGCCGACGCACTGGTGCATGCCGGTGACCAGGAAACTTTCGGTCTGGTGATCCTCGAAGCCATGGCCTGCGGCATTCCGGTGGTTGCCGTGGCCGCGGGAGCCTTCGAAGAAATCGTCGATGAATCCTGCGGCCTGCTCTGTGCGCCGAATAACCCGCAGGCAATGGCCAATGCCGTGCGCGAACTGTTCAGTCGCGGCTGCGCAAAACTTGGACGACAAGCGCGCCAGCACGTCGAGCAGCATTACGCCTGGGACAATGTGGTCGACAGTCTGCTCAGTCACTATCACGCCGTACTCGGCCACGCGATTCCCAGGGTGGCGAATGGCTGAATCGAACAATCGCCGCGCCGTACTGCTGGTCTTGCATGACGTGGCGCCGGAAACGTGGGCCGATTATCAGCCGTTTGTCGAAGCGGTCGATGCCATGGGCGCGGTGCCGATGACCTGGCTGGTGGTACCGGATTTTCATCGGCGCAATGCACTTGATGCGCACCCGGCGTTCCGCCGCTTGCTTGACAAGCAGCTGGCCCGGGGCGATGAACTGGCCCTGCACGGTTACTATCACGACGACCATGAGCCGGGCCCTAGAACACCGCGTGACTGGTTCATGCGTCGGGTCTACACCCACGAAGGCGAGTTTTATCGCTTGTCCCGCGAAACCGCCCTTTCCCGCTTGCATGCCGGTCTTGAGATCTTTCAACGTCATGACTGGCCGGTGCACGGTTTCGTCGCCCCGGCGTGGCTGATGAGCGACGGTACGCGCCAGGCGTTGCGTGAGTTGCCGTTGCAGTACACCAGCGATCCGCAGCGCATTTATCGACTACCGGACTTCACCGCCATCGACGCACCGGGCTTGGTGTGGAGCGCGCGCAGTGCGTGGCGGCGTGGTTTGTCCAAAGTGCTCAGCGATCAACGCGAACAGCGCTGGCGTCAGGCGCCAGTGATTCGCCTGGGCCTGCACCCGGTGGACATGCGCCACCCCTTCTCGCGCACTTATTGGCTGCAAACCCTTGAACGCCTGCTGGCGGATGGACGCGAACCGCTGACCAAGGTCAACTGGCTCGCTCGACAACGTATGCAAATGGAAAGCACCGCATGAAACGCAGCCTGTTATTGCTGATCGGCCTGCTCGTCGCGGTGCTGATTCCAGTCGTGCTCGGCGGTGGCGAAACCTGGGCGCGCCTGCAAAGCTTCCCGCTGCGCTGGTTGCTGCTGATGTTCGGCATGATTCTGCTCTGCTGGGGCATCAACACCCTGCGTTTGCGCTTGTTGCTGGGCGACCAGCGTGGGCAGGTGCCGCCGATCAAGAGCCTCGGCGTGGTCATGGCCGCAGAATTCGCCTACTGCGCCACCCCCGGCGGCAGCGGCGGACCGTTGACCATCATGGCCTTGCTGGCGCGCTTCGGTGTACGCCCGGCGCGCAGCAGTGCGGTGTTTGCCATGGATCAGCTCAGCGATCTGCTGTTCTTTCTCTGTGCCCTGAGCGGCATCCTGATTTATGCGTTGTTCCAGCATCTGAGCGATCGTCTTGAGTGGCTGTTGATGCTCAGTGCAGTTTCGCTGTTTGGCGGGTTGTTCAGTTGTGTGCTGATTGCGCGTTATCACCGCGCATTGATTCGCCTCAGCGGGCGACTGCTGGCCGGCATGAACGTCACGGCGCGCACGCGACGGCGCTGGGCGCGCAAGTTATTGCATTTTCTCGCCGCGTTCACTGACACCCTGAAGTTGCCTTGGCAAACCCTGATCAAGGTCTTCGCCCTGACTTGCGTGCACTGGCTGCTGCGCTACAGCGTGCTGTATCTGGCGCTGCGCGGGCTGGGCGCGGACTTGCAGTGGGCGTGGAGTTTTCTGATACAGATGCTCTCGCTCGGCGCCGGGCAGTTCAGCCTGCTGCCGGGTGGCGCCGGGGCGGCGGAGTTGACGTCGGCCGCGCTGCTGGCGCCGATGGTGGGCAAATCCACCGCAGCGGCAGCGATCCTGATCTGGCGGGTGGTGACGTATTACTTCTATCTGCTGGTCGGTGGCCCGGTGTTCGTGTTGATGCTCGGCCGGCCGCTGCTGAAGAAACTGATGAACGTCAGGCAGGTTTCTTAGCGTCGTCCTGCTGATCCTGAAGCTGCTCCCACAAGTCGGCGGCTCCGGGAAACTCCGTACCGTCGTCAGGGCTCATGTCCTCCGGGTCGTAGCGGCTCAAACAGCCTTCGCCCAAGGTCGCCGGGGCTTTGGAGGTGGCTTTGTCGAGTGGATCGCTCATCGGCTTGCTCCGAGTGGCTGGTATAAAAAAGGGCCTGAGCGATTCAACGCCCAGACCCTGTTTTTTTCAAGCCCGTGGGTTCGATCAGAACACCACCGTCTTGTTGCCGTGCACCAGCACGCGATCTTCGAGGTGATAGCGCAGGCCGCGGGCCAGGACCATCTTCTCGACGTCACGGCCGAAACGCACCATGTCTTCGATGCTGTCGCTGTGGCTGACGCGCACCACGTCCTGCTCGATGATCGGACCGGCGTCCAGCTCTTCGGTGACGTAGTGGCAGGTCGCACCGATCAGTTTCACGCCACGCAGCGAGGCTTGGTGATACGGCTTGGCGCCGACAAACGACGGCAGGAAGCTGTGGTGAATGTTGATGACCTTGTGTGCGTATTCGCGACACAACTCTGGCGGCAGGATCTGCATGTAGCGCGCCAGCACCACCACTTCGGCGTCGTGCTGCTTGACCAGCCGCGACACTTCGGCGAACGCCGGCTGCTTGTCCTGCGGATTGACCGGGACGTGGTAATAAGGAATGCCATGCCACTCGACCATGCTGCGCAGGTCGTCGTGGTTGGAAATCACACAGGAGATTTCGCAGTCCAGTTCGTCGCTGTGCCAGCGGTGCAGCAAGTCCGCCAGACAGTGGGACTCACGGCTGGCCATCAACACCACGCGCTTTTTCTGCTCAGTGTCGGTGATGCGCCAGTCCATCGAGAACTCTTCGGCGATCGGCGCAAACTTCTCGCGCAACTCTTCAATACCGAACGGCAGCGAGTCGGCACGAATTTCGTGACGCATGAAGAACCAGCCCACTTGATTGTCGGAGTGGTGGCTCGCTTCGGTGATCCAGCCGTTATGAGAGGCCAGAAAATTACTGACTTTGGCAACGATGCCAACGCGGTCCGGGCAAGAGATCACCAGACGAAAAGTGCGCATGAGGGGGAACTCCAGAACTTCGCAAAGGCCGCCATTCTAGCGACTGCGCGGGAAAACTGCAGTAGTGATCGGCACCAGGCCTCGCCACGGCGGGCGCTACGCCTTTAGTTGGCACTCAACGTCAACCACTCAAACGCTGAGGCGGCATTCGATCAGGCAACTGTGAATATCGGTGACGAGCCGATCACATTATTTAACGGAATATTCAAAAGTCGGCAGTTTCTCGTAACTAATTCAAATAAAAACCTTGGTTAAATGTTTACTTGATGAAACACCCTGACTATTATTGCGACACTGTCCCCCTGCCATTCAACACTTCACCAAGGTAGTAACCATGTCCCTGATCAACGAATATCGCGCCACCGAAGAAGCCATCAAAGAGCTGCAAGCTCGTTTGAAGAACCTGTCGCAAGACGACAAACTGCAAGCCGAGCTGGAATTCGAAGGCAAACTGCGCACCCTGATGGGCGAATACTCCAAATCCCTGCGCGACATCATCGCGCTGCTGGATCCGGAAGCAAAAACCAAGGCACCACGTGGCGGCGCAGTGAAAACTACCGGCACCAAGCGTGCACGCAAAGTTAAACAATACAAAAACCCGCACAACGGCGAAGTCATCGAAACCAAAGGTGGCAACCACAAGACTCTGAAAGAGTGGAAAGCCAAGTGGGGCGGTGACGTGGTTGAAGGCTGGGCTACCCTGCTGGGCTAAGCCGCAAGCTTTTTCGCAGAGCAATCCGTGAAAAACAAACGCCAGCGAACGCTGGCGTTTTTTTATGCCTGGCATTTAAGCCCCGGCATGTTCGAATTCAAAGATCCAAACGTTTGCGCAATGCCTGGACATAATTTTTCCAGCCATTGAGTACCTCTCTCTGCAACGGTGTGGCATTAACTGCCCATTGCTCGGCGGCCTCGGTAAAAGATTGCACGGTATTCGGCGCGCCGTATTCAGGCAGGGTCAAACGCCGCCGGCAAAATATTCGCCAGCGTTGTTGCTCTTCGCCCGTCAGGGTCTCGGCAAAGTTGCGTGCGCGATATCGAAAGAGCAATTCGGGTAAACGTTCATCATCGAACGGCCATTGCTCTTGTGCCAGTTGAGCCGGGTCGGCATTTCGCACTTGCTCGCACAGGCGCCGATCGCGATCACCGATAAATCCGTCGTACAACTGTTGTTCCGGATCTTCGCTGGGAGTGAAATCTTCAGCGACATAAATCTCGGCAACTTTATCTTTCCAGACTTGTTGTGCGTCAGTTAGCCGCAGTGCGCGCTGTTGATACAAAGCCATGTCCAGGCCCAGACGCTGCTTATCTTCCGCACGCAACACTGCAAGCGGGGCCACCACCGGGCAACGGTTGACATGAATGAGCTTGAGCGGCACTGGCAACTCGCCCTCTGCCAGCTCGTCACGGCGTGTGTACAAACGCTGACGCAGGGTTTGCGCATCCAGATCCAGCAATCCCTGCGGGTCGAGATGCAAATCGCAGACGATCAGGGCGTTGCGGTTCTTTGGGTGCCAGGCCAGAGGCAGCACCACACCGACATAACTGCGCGCCGCCGAGAACCGCCCAGAGACGTGCACCAGCGGTTGCAGCAGGCGAATCTGGTCCATGACTTTCTGTTTGCTGCGCAACTGGAACAGCCAGTCATAGAGTTTCGGTTGTTTTTCGCGAATGAGCCTGGCCAGCGCAATGGTCGCGCGCACGTCCGACAAGGCTTCGTGAGCATGGCCGTGATCGATCTGGTTGGCGGCGGTCAGGCGTTCGAGCTTGAGCGTCACCCGCCCCTCGTCGTCGGTCGGCCAGACCAAGCCATCGGGGCGCAATGCATAGGCGGCGCGCACCACATCGATCAGGTCCCAGCGACTGTTGCCGCCCTGCCATTCACGAGCGTAGGGGTCGAAGAAATTGCGGTACAGGCTGTAGCGGGTCATTTCGTCATCGAAACGCAGGGTGTTGTAGCCGGCGCCACAGGTGCCCGGTGCCGCCAGTTGCGCGTGCACGCGGGTCATGAAATCGGCTTCGCTCAAACCTTTTTCGGCAAGCTGGCCAGGCGTGATGCCGGTGATCGCGCACGCCGCCGGATGCGGCAGGATGTCGTCGCTCGGCTGGCAATAGAGGTTGACCGGCTCGTCGATTTCATTGAGTGCGTGGTCCGTGCGAATCCCGGCCACCTGCAACGGACGATCGTTGCGCGGATTGATGCCAGTGGTTTCGTAGTCATACCAGAAGATGGAAGTCACGGGCGGTCCCTGAACTGAAGATCGGCGAAGTCTAGGCGCTACCGGGTTGCCACGGCCAGCCTCGAAGCCCTCGAACAGTCATTTCTCCGGATTCCTACAGCTGCAAATGCGTTTCCCTGTGGGATTTTCAACCGGCGGCTTTTACATGCAGTGCAATACATAGTTATGTCGTTTTCCCCCGAGAGGCTGCTAGCATCGGCCTCACTTGCACCCGAACCGGCGAACATCAGGTAGCCCATGCTCGAGCCCACAGCACCGCCAAGGAAAGCACCGCTGGCCCCACCGCTGGATACGCGGCATCAGGTCGAAACGCCGGAGGGTATCGACCTGCCCTTGCGCCCGGCCGGGTTGCCGGCGCGCGCGGTGGCCTTCGCCATTGATCTGGCTTTGCGCGGGGTGATCATGGGCGTGTTGTTCATCGCATTGGCGTTTCTCGGCAAGCTCGGCATGGGCCTCGGTTCGCTGCTGCTGTTCGCTATAAGTTGGTGGTACATGGTGTTGTTTGAAGTGCTGCGACAAGGCCGCTCACCCGGCAAACAATGGATGGGTTTGCGTGTGGTGCACGACGACGGCACACCGGTGGGCTGGTCGGCCTCGCTGCTGCGCAATCTGCTGCGCTTTGTCGATCTGCTGCCGTTCGGTTATTTCCTCGGCACCTTGAGTTGCCTGCATCACCCCACTTTCAAACGCCTCGGCGATATCGCCGCCGGCACGCTGGTGGTCTACAGCGAACGCCCACTGACCCGGCCGCAACTGCCCGAAGCCGAACCGCGGCGCACACCGGTCCCGCTGACTCTCAAGGAACAACGCGCGGTGTTGTCCTTTGCCGAACGCCAGAACGATCTGTCGCCGGCACGGGTCAACGAACTTGCCGCACTATTGGCGCAGCCACTGCGTATTTCCGCCCCCAAAGCCGTCGCCGAACTCAACGGCATCGCCCGTGGCTTGTTGGGCCCGACATGAAGCAAAGCCTTTTCGAAAGCCGCCACAAGGCCGAGTGGGAGCGTTTTGCCATGGCACTTGAACGCCTCGAGCATGGCAAGGACACCACGCAAGTCAGCGGTTTCCCCAAGGCCTACCGCAGGCTTTGCCAACATTTGGCGCTGGCGCAAGAGCGCGGCTACAGCAGCTTTCTCATCGACTCGTTGCAGCAGCAAGTCCTGCGCGGGCATCAACAGCTCTACCGCCATCGCAGCCATCTCGGCGCCAATCTGCTGAGCTTTGTCCTTGCCGACTTCCCGCGACTGGTGCGTGCAGAATGGCGCTTCGTACTGGCTGCCGGCCTGCTGTTTTTCGGCAGTCTGATCGCCGTCGGTGTGCTGGTTTATGCGTTTCCAGAGTTGATCTACAGCCTGATTCCCGCCGATCAGGTGCGCGAAATGCAAGGCATGTACGATCCGGTCGCCGGTCACCTCGGCCGCCCCGTGGAACGCGCGGCCAGCGAAGACTGGGTGATGTTCGGTTATTACGTGATGCACAACATCGGCATTGCCTTTCAGACCTTCGCCAGCGGTCTGTTTTTCGGCGTGGGGAGTGCGTTTTTCCTCTTCTATAACGGCATGGTCATCGGGGCGGTGGCCGGGCACCTGAGCGACATCGGTTACGGCCAGACCTTCTGGTCGTTCGTCATCGCCCACGGTGCTTTCGAACTCACCGCCATTGCCCTGGCTGGCGCGGCGGGCCTGCGACTCGGATGGGCCTTGATCGCCCCTGGGCGCCTGAGTCGCGGCGAAGCGCTGCAACGCGCGGCGCGCAAAAGCGTGTTGTTGGTGTGCGGCGTGATGCTGTTCCTGTTGATCGCAGCCTTCATCGAAGCCTATTGGTCTTCTAAAACCAGCGTCACGCCGGCGACCAAATATCTGGTCGGTGCCGGGCTGTGGGCATTGGTCGCGGTTTACTTGACGTTTGCCGGGAGGACCCGTCATGCGCCTGAGTGACGCCAGCGTTGAAATCCGCCCTCGCCCCACGTGGGAAGCCATGGACCTGGGCGTGCTCATGAGTCAGCAGCATCGGCGTTTGCTGATGACCAGTTGGGCGATCATCACGTTGCCGCTGTTCGTCCTGCTCAGCCTGTTGCTGTGGGATTCGCCATCGCTGGCAGTGTTCATCTTCTGGTGGCTGAAGCCCGCCTACGAAAGATTGCCGCTGTACATCCTTTCCAAAGCGCTGTTCGGCGAAACGCCGACGCTGCGCCAGGCGTTGCGTGAATGGCCGCGCCTGCTCAAGCCGCAACTGCTGGCCAGCCTGACCTGGCGTCGACTGAGTCTGAGCCGCAGTTTCCTGCTGCCGGTGCTGCAACTCGAAGGCCTCGACGGCAGCGCCCGCCAACAACGCCTGCAAGTGCTGCTGCAACGCAACGCCGGCGCCGCGCAATGGCTGACGATCATTGGCATGCATCTGGAAACGGCGTTGTGGATCGGCCTGATGGTGCTGTTCTATCTGTTGCTGCCGCAGCAGATAGAAACCGATTGGGACTGGCAGGCGCTGATCCTTGCAGCGGATCATCAATGGCGCTGGCTGGAACACCTGACCAATGCCTTCTATGCACTGATACTGGTGGTGTGGGGGCCGGTGTATGTCGCGTGCGGCTTCAGCCTGTACCTGAACCGGCGCACGCAACTGGAGGCGTGGGATATCGAACTGGTATTTCGCCGTCTGCGCCAGCGGCTGAGCCATTCGGTGTTGGGGCTGTTGTTGGCGGTGTGTCTGGTGTTGCCAAATGTGCCGTCAGTCTGGGCTACCGCGCCGGATGACGATCCGCAGGCTCCACGCCTGTTGAATCAGCCGCTGACCAGTCAAGCCTCGCAAGAAAGCATAAAGGCATTACTCGAACAACCGCCGTTCAAGCACAAGGAATCCGTCACCCGCTATCGCTTCGGCAACGACCCGGCGGCACCGGCCAAAGGCTCGGAATTCGGCGAGGCACCGCAGTGGCTGAAAACCCTGCTGGGCTGGCTCGACGGGCAGCACCTTAATGGTTTGGCAAAACTCATTGAGGTGTTGTTATGGGCTACGGTCATTGCGCTGAGCGGCTGGCTGGTCTGGCGCTATCGCGACTTTCTGCAAGCTTTTGTCAGCCGTCGCCCGCGCCTGCCAGCCAGGCCCAAACGCACAGTGCCACAGCAGGCCTTCGGTCTGGATGTGCACCGCGACAGTCTGCCCGACGACATCGCCGCCAGCGCTGAACAACTCTGGCAAAGCCAACCGCGCGCCGCGTTGAGCCTGCTCTATCGCGGCTTGCTCAGTCACCTGCTACACGACTTTGATCTGCAACTGAAAGCCGCCGACACCGAAAATCAGGTACTGGCACAAGTCGAGCAATTGCAGCGTCCGCAATTGCTCGCCTTCAGCCGCAGCCTGACTGCTCACTGGCAGAACATGGCTTACGGACATCGGGTGCCGACAGCGTCTGCGCGGCAGGAATTGTGCGATGGCTGGCGCGCTCTGTTCGGCAAGGAGACGGCCCGTTGAGTCGCCGCACATTGGGCTGGGTAGGCGTGCTGCTCGTCGCTTTACTGAGCGCGTTGGTCGTTTTTCTGTACATCAAAGCCACGCCGTATCAGGAAGAGATCGATCACGGCCCCTCGCCCGCTGCGCAAGCCAATCCGTATCTCGCGGCCGAACTGTTTTTGCGTGAACGTGGCCTCAATATCAGCCACGCTGAAAGCCTCGCCGTACTTCCCGACATCGACCCGCACCAACATACGCTGCTGTTGCTCAACGATCGCTCGCGGATGACGCCGCGTCAGGTCGATCAGGTATTGAACTGGACCCGCGCCGGCGGGCGCCTGGTGTTCGTCGCCGAATCGCTTTGGGACGAACAGAGCAAACAGAGCAACGACCTGCTGCTCGATCGGGTGCAATTGCATCAGTCCCTCAGCAAGGATCTGAAAGACGTACCCGCAGACGTTGAACCCGACCGTTTCCCGCACCTGACCAAACTCTATCTTGAAGACGAAGACGCACCGGCCTACGCCAGCTTCGATACCGACTTCCACCTCGACGATCCGAAAAATCTCGCGCAAGCCTGGGCCAACAGCGCCAAGGCGACGCACATGATGCAATTGCCTCACGGCCTCGGCTCGATCACCGTGGTGACCGACGCCGAGCTGTGGAAAACCGCCGCCATCGCCGATTACGACAACGCCTGGCTGCTCTGGTATCTGAGCGCCGACACCGACGTCACGCTGATCTACAACAGCGAACACGACGGTTTGCTGACCTTGCTTTGGCGCTTCTTTCCGCAAGCACTCGTCGCCCTGCTCGTCTTGATCGTTCTGTGGTTATGGCACGTCGGCATGCGTCATGGCCCGGTTCAGGCGCCAGCCTCGAGCGGGCGTCGACAGTTGCAGGAGCATTTGCGCGCCTGTGCCGATTTCCTGCTGCGCCACAACGGCCAGCAGGCGCTGCTGCAAGCCTTGCAACAAGACGTGCTGCGCCGCGCGCGCCGCCGCCATCCCGGCTTCGACCAATTGAACGTTGCTGAACAATGGCTGGCCTTGTCGCGCCTGACCCGGCAACCCACCCGCGCCATCAGCCAGGCCCTGAGCCCGACACCGAAGCGGCGGCTGTCCAGCGCTGACTTCTGCCGCCGGGTCGCCCACCTGCAAACCTTGAGGAACACGCTATGACTGAACAGATCGAGCCCGGCAGCGCCAGCCACGCCGCGCAGCAACGCCAGCGTGCCAGCCAGTTGGCACAGGCGGTGCGCGGCGAATTGCGCAAAGCGCTGATCGGTCAGCATCAAGTAATCGATGACGTTCTGACCGCATTGATTGCCGGCGGCCATGTGCTGCTCGAAGGCGTGCCCGGTCTGGGCAAGACCCTGCTGGTGCGCGCTCTGGCCCGCTGCTTCGGCGGCGAGTTCGCGCGCATTCAATTCACCCCCGACCTGATGCCCAGCGACGTCACCGGCCATGCTGTGTACGACCTGCAAACCGAGCAGTTCAAGCTGCGCAAAGGCCCGTTGTTCACCAACCTGTTGCTGGCCGACGAGATCAATCGGGCTCCGGCGAAAACCCAGGCGGCGTTGCTCGAAGCGATGCAGGAACGGCAAGTCACCCTCGAAGGTCGCGCCCTGCCGATTGCGCAACCGTTCATGGTGTTGGCCACGCAAAACCCGATTGAGCAGGAAGGCACCTATCCCCTGCCGGAAGCCGAACTCGACCGGTTCATGCTCAAGGTACGCATGGACTATCCCGACGCCGAGCAGGAACTGGACATGGTCCGTCAGGTCAGCCGCTCGACCCGCGCTGATATGCTCGACGTGCAACCGCTGCGCTCCGTGCTGCAGGCCAAGGACGTGCAAGCCTTGCAGCGCATCGCCAGTGATTTGCCGCTGGACGATCAGGTCCTCGATTACGCCGTGCGACTGGCGCGCAGCACGCGCACCTGGCCGGGGCTGACCCTCGGCGCCGGGCCGCGCGCGTCGATTGCGCTGGTACGTTGCGCCCGCGCACGCGCCCTGTTGCGCGGTGGCGAGTTCGTGATTCCTGATGACATCAAAGGTTGTGCTCTGGCTGTGCTGCGCCATCGCGTGCGCATTGCGCCGGAGCTGGATATCGAAGGCCTGCAGGTCGATCAGGTGCTGACGCAATTGCTCGACCAAGTGCCGGCGCCGCGCCTGTGAAACCTTCACGACTGCTGCTGGGCTGGGTCGCAGCGCTGCTGGTCATTGGCATCGCGCTGGGCACATTGCAGGCCCTGGAAGCCTCCGTCCCGGCGAGCCTGATCTCGATCAACTGGGGCTTGCTGCTGGCGCTGTTGGCTCTGGCGCTGCTGGATGCGCTGCGCCTCAAGCGCCTGCCGCAGGTCCGGATCAGCAGGCAAATGCCGGGCAGTCTCGCGCTCGGGCGTTGGGCCGAAGTACCGCTCAAGGTTGAACATGACTTCGGCGCGCCGCTGAGCATTCACCTCTTCGACCATATCCCGGATGGCCTGAACTTCGACCATTTGCCGCTGGCGGTTGAGCTGCAACCCGGCCGATTCAGCCAGATCAACTACCGCCTGCGTCCGTTGAAGCGCGGGCATTTCATTTTTGAACGCTGCGAAATCAATCTGCCGAGTCCGTTGGGATTATGGACAGGCAAGCGCCTGCTCGATATCAGCGACCAGACCCGCGTCTATCCAGACTTCGCCCGGCTCTACGGCGGAGAACTGGTGGCCGTGGACAACTGGCTCAGCCAGCTCGGTGTACGCCAACGGCAACGCCGCGGCCAAGGCCTGGAGTTTCACCAACTGCGCGAATTTCGCGAAGGCGACAGCCTGCGCCAGATCGACTGGAAAGCCACCGCCCGCCAACGCACGCCGATCGCTCGCGAGTATCAGGACGAACGTGATCAGCAGATCATTTTCATGCTCGACTGCGGCCGGCGCATGCGCAGTCAGGACGGTGAGCTCTCGCATTTCGACCATGCGTTGAATGCCTGTCTGCTGCTCAGCTATGTGGCGTTGCGTCAGGGTGACGCTGTTGGCCTCAGTACCTTTGCCAGCGAACATCCGCGTTACCTCGCCCCGGTCAAGGGCACTGAACACCTCACGACGTTGCTCAATACCGTCTACGACGTCGATAACAGCCGACGAACCGCCGACTACCAAGCCGCAGCGAACCAATTGCTGGCCAGACAGAAGCGCCGGGCACTGGTCATACTGATGACCAATCTGCGCGACGAAGACGATGAGCAATTGCTGGCCGCCGTCAAAAGCCTGAACCTGCATCATCGCGTGCTTCTGGCGAGCCTTCAGGAGAATGTGCTCGATGAAATACGCCATCGCCCTGTGCAGAATCAGGATGAAGCACTGACCTATTGCGGCGCGGTGGATTACTTGAACGCAAGTGCGCAATGCCATGAGCGCTTGAGTGCTCATGGCATTGCGATGCTGAAAGTCCGGCCTGGAGAATTGGGCACCGAACTGGTGACGCGGTACTTGAGCTGGAAGAGAGCCGGAGCGTTCTGACCCTCGATCAGGCCTGCCTCGGTTTACTCAATCAGGAAGTTCACTGTTCTCCCGCCCTGAAGACAGTATCGGCCGGTAGCCCTCCAGGAGGCACGGGACCCAATGAAATCGCATTCAGCGGCGATTGTTTGAGCAGCCGGGATGCCTCAAGTTGCAGGTTGTAAGCCCCCCTAAACGTCCCGTTGCAATGCCAAATCAAGCCCTCTGCAGTCAGGATTCGGGATTCGCCCAGCGCAGGCTGCGTCGTGATCCCCAACACCTCAGGCGAAGAGTTTCCCTTCAAACCGAGGCAAATCTCCCGACCGAGCAAAGGGCTACCGGGGTCGTCGACCATCAACCGGATGGTGTGAGCCTGGGTAATCCGAGGAAACAGGGTGGGCACGCCCCAAATCTCTGAAACTTCATCGTTTAGCTGAATCATGGCACCTTCCCAGCCACTTGCGGCCAATGACTTGAAACGGAAGCTGTGGCTGGGCGCTGTCCCGGGTTCACCCTCGACACTCAGCAGGGTAGCGATCACCTCGACGTCCCGCGCCTGCTCGGCTTCGTAGACAAAAAAAGCCCATCCCTCACCATCGGTGATCACGTTTACGGGACTTTGCCCGGCAGTGAACGTCACCTCGACATCTGACGCTACCCGCTGTGTGCTCGCCGAGCGAACCCTGAGGGCAATCCAGACGCGTTCGCCCACCACCGGATCAAACCCAGGCTCACGGACCTCGGCAATTTCCAGATCCCTGATGATCGTTTTTTTTGGTAAGGCCATGATTGAACTCCCTGCTAAAGGTATTGGGGTCGGCAATGCCGTGGATCAATCGGATGCTGCGGCGCCGGCCAGTACGGTGACGTTAAAGACACATGAAGGGGCATCAGCACCGTCGTAAGGGCTTGGCACTGTAGCAACCACGGTGACGTAACCCGGTTCAGTGGCCTCGAAAAAAAACTTCGCCCACCCCGTGGTCAAGGTCGCAACGTTTGTACAGTCGTCACCGTGCAAGAAGCTCACTTCAAGCCCAGGCATTGATTCCCGGGTATAGAACGACTGGCTCTTGATTTCCAATGGCAGGGTTTGGCCTACAAACGGATCAAACGTTGGCGCCCGACTTTCGGTGATCTCGATCCGGTTGTGCCCTAACGACATGGCTATCGAAGGAAATGTGAAGCGCGCTTGAGGCAGTTCAAATGCCAGTGCCAATGTTCCGCTCTGGGTACTGTCGCGAGCGTCAAGCGACCAGTCCAGGCCGTCATTCTGCAGAGCTCGAGGCGTCTCAGGAGCAAGTTTCACATTCAAAGCCTGCCCCCGCTGGTCAACCCATTTCGCGGCCAGTTCGAGCCCGAGCAACAGACTGTCGTGCACTGGCTCGAAGCGCAGGACGTGCTCAGCACCCAGACAAGGGAAGACTGTACTTGCGACGTCCACACCCGCGTCGTCAAACAGGATCGTGCCCTCATGCTCCAGGGTCGTGGACAATAATCTACCCGGTAAATCGTAGGCCGGCAGTTGGGCATGGCACACCGACAGCAGGAACCGCGCACTGGTTTCGGAGCTGGAACTGACCTGCCAGCTCAAACCCTCCTCGATCATCTTGCGCGGGATATCCAGCGGGGGATCGAACTCGAAGGCCAGATCCGCTGCTGCGTAGTCAGCCACGTTCAGATAGAACTCTTCACCCAACAAGGTCGACCCAACCGGGTCAACCCGCAACTCTACCGATTCGCTATTACGAAAACAGAGAAGCCCTACCGTCCCTGCCTCCTCGCCAGCCATTGTCACTTTCGTCAAACTGGCCAGTGGATTTTCCGGCAGAACTTCGAGTTCAAATGTGTGCTCGACATCCGGCCCCTCATAAGGACTGGCGAATTTGGCCGAGACGGTGAAACAACCCTCCTCCTCAGGATTGAATTCGTATTGAGACCACCCCTCGCTGCCCGTTGGAAAGGTCTGATCCGGCTCATTGCTGAGACTCCATACCACGTCAACTCCGGTCACGGCGCCAACTCCGGGAACCTTTGACAGAACCTGTATCTGGAGCGACACCTTGACACCGCCCACGACAGGAAATCTGGAGGGCTGCTTCACTTCACCGAGCTCCAGCGAGTTGTGGGCAAGGTGTAGCTCCTGCAATGGCGATGACTGCAATAGCCTCGAACAGCTGACCTCGAAATTGAACAGGCTGTCCGCGAGATTTCCGCAGGTCATTTCCCACTTCCCGCCCTGCTTGACAACCGGATTGAGGCTGTCAAGTTCGGGCGCAAACGTCATGCCCAGACCCTCTGGGGTGTACTCACCCTTCCAATGCAGCGCCAGTTCGGTTTCCGCGAACGCATGGCCCTGCGCAAAGGCCAGTACCACCTCGTGCATTGCACCTCGGCAGGGATACCCCGTGTCGCTCCCCCAAACCCATTCACGCCCGGAACTACCCAGCGAAAATGTTGCGCTCAACCATGGGTCTTCTTGCAATGCGCGCACCGCGAAAACTCGCCGGGCTTGCTCTTTTTCATAGTAACTGTCCACAGATGCTTCGATATCGAATGCACCCGCAGTGTCCGGCTTCCAGAAAAAACTCACTTCGCCCTCGGCGTCCGAAAAATCCCTGTGCAGGACGTTTTCATCCGCAGGACTGGCGCCTTTAAGGGTCCAGGTGACCTCGCGGCCAGCCAATGGCGTTTCGGTGTAATGGGATTGCACTCGCACGCGCAATTCAACGCCTTGATCGAGAGCGATGACGGGATAGTAGGCGGCTTCCTGCAGCGCAATGACATCAAGCTGGAAATGCCCACAGAGCGTCTTCAACGAATAGAGATCGGCGGTGTACTCGCTCCGTACGTCCAGGGTACGCTCGATTTCCCGATCATCGTTGATCCCGGCACAGGTGATCCGCCATGGCATCTCGATTGCCTGCACCATCCCCCAAGGCGGACTCACCTCCAGTACATCGTCAGGATCAGATATTGCACCGTTCACCAACATTCCTGCCCTTGTTGCATTCCAGACACTGTCGAGCTCTGGCTGCAACTCAAGGGCATGCGTTGCACCAAAGCACAGCCGCAACGTCTCACCGACAGGCTGCGGCTTCTCATCGATAGTGTGTCCCTGGAGTTTCAAAGGCTCCAGATGCAACTCCACACGCATGAAAGCCAGCCGCACGGCCCCGGGCCTGCCAGGTCCGCCATTGTCCGGACTCATCAGCGTAAATGTGACGTTTGTTTCCTCGGGGTTGACGGTAATCGGGTCTTTATATTGGTACGGGACAAGATTGAGATCCTGCAGCTCTTCGCCGGGCTCCGGAATCGGTTCCGAATCTGCCTCGCGCGAGGGAATGAGGGCGAGATCCACTTGCCCGCCCAAACCGCGATCGATCCGTAACGTACCGGCGGCGCCTTGAATCGCTTCGTAGTGGAACATCAATTTGTAATCCGCACGGCCGGGCGCCGGGCGCGGCCGTTCAGCAAGGATAATGGTCTGCTTGCCCTCCCCCAGATTGACGGCGTGCATGTAACCCACTGTTGCGCCTTGCCATTGTCCACTTTGCCAGGTGACCTTCTGTCGGTCATTGACGGTCCAGCCGTCCAGACCCATGGTGAAATCGCCGTTGACGATAAAGTTAAGGCTGGCAAAAACATTGTCTTCGTTCATGGCTGCACCCTGCGGGCCTGCTGGGTCGTGGCCCTGCCAGACGGACTGATTTCCTCGTTTGAATCAAGAAGCTTTTCAACTTCTGTGGCGAAAGCCTGCCCGCCATCCCGCGCCTGATAAACCAGCGTCAAAATGACGTCCGTCAATGAGCCTAAAAAGCTCGCTTGTAGCGGACTTTCAGGCCTCGGCAGTGCCAGTGAGTACCTGGCATGGGCGCCAGTACCCTCAAAAGAACGGTAACGGTCATCGGCGTCCTGGATGGCCATGCCGTCATCCTCCATCCCCAGGGACAACCCGATCTGCTGGTAAGGGCGCAGGTTGTGCACAATGGAGCCTGGTAGCGCATCGCTAATGGAAAAGCCGTGCAGTTGTCTGACGGCCGTGACGTCGGGCTCAAGAATCGTCGAACTGCTTTCTTGCCTCAGCGTCGCACAAATGTTCTGGTACGGCCCCAGCAGCCCCGGAAAGGTCAGCGACAATGCCTTGACCTGACGGCAATAGTGCCCCGGATAGTCCGCATTGAAGAGCGCTTCGGTGAGGTCGAATTCCAGCTTGCCCGAGTCTGTGAACTCGCCCCACTTATCCGGGCACAGGCTCTTGAGGGAAACCGTCTTGACCAGCTGCAGCCGTCGCTCATCGCGCTTGATACGCGCAGCGGCCATCCTCAGCAGATCCAGTTTCAATGACTGGCCGGTGGTGAAGCCGTGATACGTATCCATCCACACATCCGGACGGATAAACCGGCTTTTGTAGTCGGCCATTTCATACTGCCAACAGGTTTCGGCACACAGGCACAAGCCGGTAACCACATCGTAGACCTGGTAGATCAACGCCTTCACCTGCCCCACGACCCAGTTGCTCAATTCCCGGCCGGTACTGCGGTTCTTGTAGAACGCGTACACGGCTTTGGCCTGGGTATTGGCGATCTCGGTCTGTTGCAGACTGGCCCGCGCCGCGCTGATCGCATGTTCCTGGGCCACCAGTTGCTCGCCCACTACTCGAGCTTCGGCATTGGCTTGATCGCGGGCCAGCGCCCAGTCCTGTTGGCGCCGCCGATACTGCTCGATGGTGCTGATTTCTTCGGCTTCGCGCATCCTGAAATCAGCTGTCAGTTGGCATACCTCAGCAAGGGCGTAGGGAACAGCCGCCAATCTAAACCCGCCATTGGATGTTCCGAAGACATTGGGCAACAAGTCCATCCCCGCCCCGATAGTACGGAGTGTACCCGCGCTCTCAGCGGTATATCGACTTCTTCTGAATGTTTCCAATGCGAGGTTCTCGGCCTTGGACACGCCTTCCTCAACCAGTCCTTCGTAATGCCGTGCACGGGCCTTGATCAGACTCTCACTCTGGCGTAACGACGCTGCCGCCGCCTCATGTTGAGCGATCGTTGCCTCCTGGATCGAACGGGCATAGTCAGCCAACTCGATCATGTGGCTTTGCTGCAACTCCTCGAGTTCTCCCCGATCACGCATTTCCAGCCATGACCGGAGCTGATCCTCTTGCTGGATCAGAAACTCCACACCCTGCAGTGCCAGGTTGTAGACGGTCTGCCATTTGTACGGCACCACCTGCACCTGGCCGCCGGGATTGCGCGCACTGCCCATGTGGGAATTAGCCTGGGCACGCAGCAACTCCAGCGGATCCATAGTCGGGCTGAACAGCGGAATCGACAGTCGATGCCCATCGATCGAACGATTGTTGCGCAAGTTGTTCAACCGCGAGTCAAGCAGGTCCCACAGCGCTTTGGGTCGCGGATTGATCCCGGGGCGAAACACCTCCGCCCCCAACAGATCGAAACGCGGTGTGGTCGCCATTGCTGTGGGCACTTCGTCCGGGTTCAATTGGAGTCTGGCTTCAAATGCCTTGAGCTGATCGCGGCCACTGACACTGCTCAATAGTTCGCTTAATTTTCTGGGCGTCCAGGTGCTGGCCGTTTGCGTGACGGGTTCTTCGCCGATCAATGTCCGGGCTCTGTTGTAGTTGAGCGCCGCGTGAACCATGCTGTCGTAATCCAGATGACGATAAAGTGCGTCACCCCATTCGATCAGGTTTTCCACATACCGCAGAAAAATGGCAGCCTTGAAGTGAACCGGCGCGCAGTAGCCGATCGCATCCGGATCGGACGGTGCCGCACTTTCATACGAACATTCAACGTTCGTGTTCTGCAGGGGCCGGCAACGCCAATACGCCGGTGCTGCTATGACCTCAGGATCTTCCGGCTGCGGATTTTCCACAGGCTTGACTTCGCGTGCCAACGGGTTGAACACATATTCAAACCACTGCTGCGCTTCTTGATGGCGGCCCTCTGCCGACAAACGGGCTCCAACCAGATCCGGCGTGTGGAAAAAAACCTCCCAGAAGTACCGTCCGTTGCAGGCATCGAATGGCCCATTCTCCTCGATCCCTCCATCTGGCATGCACGGCTCTTTGACATGCTGGGTATCCCAGGACATCAACGCATTGATCGAGACGGCTGCACGGCTGGTGAGCACAGGACCGAAGGTGGAGTTGACCCGCGCGTACTTGAGCGTCTGTTTGCCATCATTGAAGCTCAGAAATTGCGCGCCCTTGGTGCTGCTCTTGTCCAGTGTCGGTGTCGTATACAGGCGCGGCCTGTTATTCAGCCAGACAGAGAACCTTCTGCGTCCAAATCCGTTTGTATCCTGCACATCACCGAAAAAAAACGAGAGCGGTACATCAATCGGAAAAACTTCTCGCCGATAGGTCAGCCAGGGAGTTGCGTATTGACCATTCAAAAAACCGGTTGCCTGCCAGTCAGGTGGATCGATCACCGTCCGTGCCGGGAATTCGAGCTTGAAATCCACGGGTTCATACAGAATGCGCGGTACCACCTGATTCCTTTCGTTAAGGACGGTGCTACCCAGCCCGGTGATGGAAAAACCGGCTCCAGCAATAATCTCGTCCCGGCTTCTGCCCAGCAGATAATCGAGCGCGGCGTCAGACAACTGTGCAACGGCTTCTGCCAACCAGATACCGTCACCCGGCGATGTTTCCTTGAAGCTTTCGGGGGGGAATGTGTGGATTGTTTCCTTGGCCGTGCCTTCGGGCAGCTGCAACGCATGGGTCTGCGTGGGCTTGTTCCGTGTGCTCAGCGTGATCCGCAATGCCTGCTCACTGGCGTCGACGATGGTGATGTCGAAAGATTCGGCAGGTGCTCTCCAACCGATCGACAGCCGCTCAAGCAGTCGCCGCTGTTCTTTCACCGCGTCGCAGCGGCCTCGAACCCTTAACACTTCATAGAAAATGTTGTTCGCCCCTTGCTCGCACGTGAAGATGGCATCCACAAACAAATGCTCATTGATTGATTTCGCCTGGTCGGCGACGCGCGCGTCAGGGGTGACGGTGACGGTCGAGTAATCCGCAGGTACCACTTTTTGCTGCAGGCTGGCGGCATCCCTGAAGCGACCAAACGTCATCGCCAGCAGGGTTGCGGTGTCATCAGCGACTTTGCGAAACAGCGCATCGCGGGTTTCATGAATTTCGATTTCATGAAAGGAAGCCTGCTCATCCAGGCCCTGGCGGTTGGTGTAACACACCGCAAGAAGGTCATCTTCTGGATCGCCATCTCCCATTGATACCACCGTCAACCGGCCATTGGAGACATCGGTCTCGCAGTCACGCTGGTGCAGCGACAGCGGCGCCGACCATTGACCATTCAATGAGCTGAA
Source organism: Pseudomonas sp. 15C (assembly GCF_055484735.1). Taxonomy (NCBI): domain Bacteria; kingdom Pseudomonadati; phylum Pseudomonadota; class Gammaproteobacteria; order Pseudomonadales; family Pseudomonadaceae; genus Pseudomonas; species Pseudomonas sp. 15C. The sequence continues at coordinate 69,892 of NZ_JBUDGD010000014.1, forward strand.
GGCGAGTTTGATCTCGAGCGACCAGGGTGTTTGCACTACACCATTGCTATCAACCTGGCGTTCGCGCCATTCGCACCAGACCATGACCGGCAGTCCCAGCCAGTTCACGCAGCGCAGATCCAGCACTCTGCCGGCGGTGGCGATTTCAATTTTTTGCCACTCTTCCCAGGCGGCCGGGTTGATTTTTTTGCTGTTGTTATCCAACTCGACTTTGACACTGCGCAGGTAATAGGCGAACGGCGCTGTGCGTTCCTGCCCGACCAGGTAATAACGTGCATCCTGATTGTCGATCCCGTCTATGTAACCGCTCAGCACGTCCAGATCACAAATGCGCTGGAAAGCCTGGGTGTACACCATCAACGCCTGATGCACCGACTTGTTACTGAGGCGCATCTGATTGAGGCTATTTTCCAGGGTCCGGAACAAGGCGGTTTTGTTCAGGCGAAGCGATGGAACGATGTAGTTTTCCGCCTGATCCTTGAGCAGCACGTTGGCCGACCAGATGCTGTAGCGATTGAGGATTTGATACCAGTACTGCAAGTCCTCGTCTTCAAAAGGGGCATTCTCGTAACCCTTCTCCATGCCGCTGTAGGCTGACTGGATATGTTTCTGCAAACACCGTACGGTCGAAGAAACCCGGGTAGCCTCCAGTTCCGCGCTGTCCTGGGTGTCGAGCATGAGGTATTCGCTCAACTCTTCCTCTGTTTTGAGCGTGACATTCCCTGACCACAGTTCCTGCCCCAGGAACGCTTCCACCATCGCCTTTGTGTATTGTTCCGTCAGCTCATTGATTTGCAGCGTTTCCATGCGTTTTCTCCCTGTCACTGGATAACACCCACCCGACCGGGCTATGGCACGGCCGGACCAGGGTTGCGGACAACCGTTCAATTCATGATGTCGACGATGGCAATGGGGTAACCGGGCGTTTGCCCAAGGTACCTTCGAGCACCAGCGCCTCGTTCAAACGATCGCAAAACAGACTTAGCTGGAATCGGCCGTTGCGGATGTTGGCGGTCTGGATATTCACGCAGAAGGGCTCAGCGGTGAACTCGGTGCGCGTAGCCAGTGGCGGACTGAACAACATCCCCAGGGCCTGAGTGGAATAGTCGGAGCTCCAGCCGAATGCACCATCACTGCCGAGAAGTGACGCGCCATCGACAGGTGAGATTTCAAGGCGGTATTGGCCGTCCCTGAACAGGGTCAGTTCATCTGTTCCCGGGATAATCGGCGCCCGGGTTTCGGTCTTGCCAGCAATGGTGATCAGCTCAATTTTCCATGCAAAGGCCTTGATCACCTTCAGCTCGAATTTTTTATCAATTGCCGTGTCGAGAGACAACGTAGCGGTCACCTCGACCTCACCCACAGTCGACGACTTGAACGGGTACACCGATCGTCCTTGCGCATCCGTCGCAATGGTTTCGGGATCAGTCGAAGGCCGCGTCCATGTCACCGGATAATTCGCCACCGGCCACGCGCCCTCAGTGTTTGCTTCCCTCACATCCACCCACAGCAAGGTCGGTCGGGTTGCCCCGGCCACAGGGAAGCGAATGATCTGCGAAAAGCTCTGAATCACTGCAGCACTGGCCACCCACAGGCTGACCTCGACACGGGGGGCTGTTCCCAGTTGTGCGTAAACCGTCAGATTGCCTTCAGAAGGTTTTGCCACCGAGAACCTGGAGATGCCGTCGACATCACTGGGCACCGGGATTTTTGCAGGTTCGGCACTCGTCCACCATTGCACGGACTCGCCCTCGAGGGGCAGATCGTCAAGCCCTACGACCCGGCACTGCAGGTGCAACTCATGGCCGGACAATGCCACCGTGGTGACGGCGGGCGCGGCGAAGATCCGCGGTATGTCATCAAACTTTATCGCCCCGTTGAATTGCATGCTGTGACCGCCCTCTACCCTGGCAACGGCTATCTTGGCATCACCATCACTCAGACTGGAGATCCACACCCGGCTCCGGCCCTCCTTGTCCGTAAAGGTTTCACTGGGGCGAATCTCACCGAGCGTCGTCGACCAGGCCACCTGACGATGAGCACCTCGGTTGCCGTAATCGTCGACCAGCACGGCGTACACTTCCTGCTCCCACAACCGTCCTGCCAACACCGGATCATCAGGCAGCAATGAGCTCAACTCGGAGTTGAACTTCAAAGAGGCCTCCTCACAATCGATCACGACTGAGGGTCCGTAGACCGACTCATACAGCGGCACGTTGTAGTGCAAGTGGGCGGTACCCATCCGGGCCCCGGCCTGTAATTGCGCCCAGGCACGCCCTTTCTCATCCGTTCGGATGACAGGTGTCAGCACCGCGCCAAGATCTGTGCCGATGTGCAGATCAACGCCCTTGAGGGGCTCGCCATAAAAATCGAGCAGGGTGATTTCGAACTCCGCGACTTCCTGTGGCACGTTCGCAATCAGGGTTGGATTGTCCACCACGCAGCGGCTGGTAAAACTTTGTCCGACTTCAGCCGATTCCTGAGGCGTGCGTACGGTGTTGAAGCGGGCCAGGCTTTCCAGCGCGTTTTGCGCAGCCGAGGCATAGACTGATTCAGTGTCCAGCGGATACAACGCTCCCAGCTCGAACGCGGCGGATGCATCCATGCCATTGCGTGCCAACTCCAAAGTGCGTTCCAGCAAATCAAGCTGCGCCAGATTGCGCAAAACGGGCAGTGGCTGAATGTCGCCGCTTTCGACTTCACGGTTGAGGTGTTCGACACATTCGAGCACGTGCCGGATCCCGCAGCCAAAAAAACGCGCCAGTTTGTCAGCGGCGGCATCACGCGTCAGACGCAGAGCGTCCTCGCTCATATCGTCGGGCAACTGGTTGACCTGAAGCAGGTAGTCGAGCATTTTTTCCTCGGGCTGCCGGGCCTGGGCAATCATGTGGCGATAGAACGCCAGGTAGTACACCGACCGGACCGAGATTTCATGGGGACTTTCCAGACTGAACCACTGGTACTGCTCACCCGTCAGGAGAGTGGCGAGCATTGCCGGGCTCAGCTCGAGTTTTTCAGCAATTCGCCCTCGTCGCTCCAGCTCGGTGAGCATTTGCAGGAATGAATCCGGCCGGTCGAGCACCTGCCGTTCCCGAGCTATGCCCAGGGGCGGTAGCGACATGGCCTCTTTGACAAAGTCATAGGGGTGTCCCTGCGCCCAGGCCAGCACCTGTGCCGCCAGCAACGAATCGAGTTTCAGATAAACCGAAAGCCTTTCTTCCACGGCAACCCGCTGCTCATCTCGGCGGCGCAACACAATCGTACGGATCAGGTCCAGCAGAGGCTCCAGGAAAGGGGCACCCTCTAAAGGAAAAAGCTCCTTCAGCAAGGCTTCGATCACCGCCGTGATACGGGCCAGAGACTGCTCCTGGGTTTCGTCGGCTTGCCCGATGACCAAGCCGTGGCTATCGACCAGTGGACTCAGCCGCGACAACCAATCGATCAGCGCTTCCTTGCCGTCACGCAGCGGCGCGCCCTCCTCCAGCAACGTCGCCTGTTCCACGCGCACCGAGATGATCTGGCTACGCAACTGGCGAAGAAACTGCTCCTGGCTCTCGGACCAAACGGTCGGCACATAGACCGGGTTGACGTTTTGTACCAACCACATTGGCGGCAAATCGTGCTTTCGGCACCAGTTGGCACAGCCCATCAATCCGCGTATCGCACTGAGCGCGTCCGCCCCATCCGTCGACCCTTGACCGGATATCGCAGGTTCACCGGCCAACTGCGCCACCAGGCCTTCGCCTTCGCTCAGGGTTCGCAGCAACGCAATCGATTCAACAGGCGTCAGCCCGAACATCCGGGCCAGCCACACCAGCCGCCAGAAGCTGGACAGAATCGCCAGACTGCGCTTGAGGTGAGTATTGAGCCCGTACGCCCCGGCAATCACGGTGGCCAGGTAACGATAGGTCTCGAAGTTGATCTCCAGCGCACCGCAAATCTGATGCACAATCTGCTGCTCGGCTTGCGTACGCGGCACGATCGCAAACTCGGCATCATCGATTTGCACCGGATCGTTGAACCCGCTCGCCCGGCTATAAACGCGATCAAAATGCGACAGTTGCCCATCCTGACCGTACACCGACAAGACGTCGATGAATGCCGCAAATTCTTCAGCCTTGCAGTCGTAAGCGCTGTTCAACTCTTTGAACAGCCCCAGGCAGCGCAGGGTATTGGCTCTGATCCAGATCGACGATTCCCCGGTACCGCGACGCTCGGCCTCCATGGCCGCCATAAGCAGTTGATCAACCTGATAGCTGGGTAACTGAAGCATACGGTCCAGGCGACACTTGCGATTGATCCGGTCCATACGATGTTGCAGATTTTCTGAAGGGACTTCGCCTACGTTTTGCAAGCGGAACAGATCATCCGATTCGTCTTTCAGCAGAGTGATTGCAGGCGCCTGCCCTCCATGAATATACCTCGCGCCAGCGTCAACCCCCGTGGCTGGCACAAAGGTGCCCCCTATTATGACGTTGGACGACAACTTGGGTGTAAAGGCGCCAAGGCCGAGCAGGCAATCGACCTGCCCCTGATCCAGGCGCGTTGCGTTTTTGAAAATCCACAAGGAGCGCACGCTTGTAAGGGTGTTCCCCAGCTCGCCAAAGTTGTCCTTATAGAAAGAACCCGAGGACTTTTCCGGTTCGGGATCAACCAGACGGGTCTGCGGATCGACTCTGCGCAAAGGCGCCTCGGCCATGGCTGCATTCAAGGGAAAGTACGGGTCTTCAAGCAACAACGCTAATTGTAACGGCCCGATGCCGATACTCAGTTGCAGCGCCACATCGGCGCGCGCGCCTCGGCCACCCGGATTCTTGAAGTAGGGATAGTCCAGGTCTACCCGACGAATGACATCGCCTAATCTTCCACCCTTGATGGCCTTGTCAGCGACATGGGCAATACTTTGCCAATCGTGGTCGTAGGGCAGGCCGTTATGGAAACGGATCGTACGCAGGTAGGCCTTGACCGTTGGCCAATCTTTACTCGTCCGCTCCAGGATCTGCGCCTCAAGCACCGAGTTGACGATTTCCAGGCGTGATTGCACGCGATTGATCGCCATTTCATCGATCAGCAACTCATCCACATCAGGGCGGCGCTCACCCAGTGCGATAGCCTGACTCTCATCGCCGTGGGGCACAATGTAATCTCTGACCCATTCACGGAGGGCGACCATGTACGCGGTGGTCGAAGCACTGTGCTCGGGACTGCCCTGCGCGGCGGCTCCATTGATGTCCGGCTTGAACTGTTCCATGTAAGTGGGCAGTGGCACCAGTGCTTCAACGTCATCCAGGCGAGGTGCAGCACGCAGGCTGTATTCCCGAAACAGCCGGGCGACATACAGCGCCATCGCATTTCCCCGCTCCATCAGAACGCGGGACTCTTCACGGCTCAGCCCCAGCTTCCGTAACCCGACAACCCCCAGTTTTATCAAATCAAAAACGCTGGGGTTCTGTGCGAGGTAGTCATCCAGAGGCGACACGGCTGATACTTGCCGCTCTCCAAGTACTGCCTTCACCAGTTGCTGTACCGGGCTGTCGTGAGGTGCATTCATTGCGCTTGTTCCCTTCAGGCCAAAACCCTGTATCCAACCCCTTCCGAAGGCTGGAGATGTTTGCATAGGGTTTATTTAGCGCTTGGCTGGAGAGGCGGTCTACTGTCAGATCTGACAGGCTTAATAACCGCTGGTCGGAATTTCCTGCTATGGAAGGCTGCTATTGAAGGCTAGCGTCACCGCATAAAAAAAGCCCCCGGAAAAGGGGGCTATTTACACGTGGCGGCTCAACCCCCATCAATCACCTGCACCTCAAGGGGAGTCATCCATCCAGAGTAAGTACCGTTTTTGTCAGCCTTCCCTGTCAGGGTGAACTCCCGCAGCGGCAGGTCACGCGTCACGATCACCCACTGCCCCAGATCATCGGTTATCCCGCTGCCCCAGTTTACGTAGGCATTGTGTGCCTCGACCAGATTCACCCGCGCCCCTGGCAATGCCGTGCCGCGGATGACCGCTCGCGGTGCAACGTAGGCTTTTTGCTGTGGGTCAGTGAACACCGGCAGGTCGATTTTTTCCGCAACCTTGAAACGAATGACCGTACCCGACCACGCCGAATCCTCTCCATCCATATTTTGCTGGGCGGCAATCTGATACACGGTATCCACAACAGGCAATTCCACCTGGCTTCGCACTGACCAGCGACCGCAAGCATCGACCCTCGTCGTGGCATAGACTTCGCTACTTGAATGTCGGTATACCTTGAGTTCCGCCCCTGGCATGCCGGTGCCACTGAACAGCGGTAAGCGCTCCAGTTCCTGCGTTGGGTTGTTCAACGGTTGTTCAATGAGCGGTTTTTCGAAACCGGCGGCCACCTGCGCAACGACAACGGTGCGGTCAGGCGTAATCCAGCCCGAGGTCACACCATCGCGAGTTTGATTAACTGAATAGGTGTAGGGCGTTGCTGCAACCGGCAACTCGATTTGCGAGCGTACAGCCCAGTTGCCGTTGCGGTCCACGCGGACCGTTCCCAATACCGTGTTTCTGTCGTCCTCCTTGCAGATGAAGACTTCAGCCCCCGGTTCCCCTGTACCGGAGAACATCGGCCGCCGTCCTACCGTTTGCCCCACCTGCGGGAAATCCACGGTCGGCACTTCAAGCGATGTTTTGCGCTCCACCATGAAATGCCCGCTCTCGACCCACTCTGATCTCAAGCCTGCTACCGTCTCGCGAGCCATCACCCGCGTCGCGCCGACGGGCAGGTCTTTGTTACCCGTCACGGCCCATCGCCCATCAGCATTCGCCTCCACCGGCGGGGCAAGGACCTCGTCAGTGTTGAACCAGGCCGCTACGGTGATGGTTGCCCCGGGAGTGGCGATACCACTGAACAGCGGCCGTACGCCCACCCAGTCGCCGGGCAGGGGTTCGATGATCTGCGGGGCAGCGCCGAGCAAGGAAAACTTGAGGACAGGCGAGCTAACGGAGTCCAGCCCTGCCCCCGCCCGTGCAAACGCTTTGATACCATGGCTGCCACGCATGTCGTGCAGGAAGCTGCCGGACCAGGTGCCATCCTTTTTCACGATCAGATCAGGGAAATCATAAGGGGCGCCAGTCCGTTGGACATGAACGGCATCATCCGGGTAGCCATACCCGGAAATCGTCAGCTCCCGACCCAGTGGCTGACCCTCGAACGGGGTGTCGATCACCGGTACCGCCGGCACCACCGTGATCACTCGCTCGGTCGGCTCACTGGTGAAGGTTTTTTGCTTCAGCCTTGCCTCTATCGTGACAGGCCCTCCAGCATCCAGCGTCACCCTCGCCTCCCAGGTCCCGTTCTGATTTACCTCAATGTCTTTTAGAAAAGGTTCATCCTCACCTTTGAGCCACAACTCGACGAAGCCGGGATAACCCGCCGTGCCGCGAAACCATGCTGTGCGGGCCGGCCGGCCATTGGCGGCAGGTTCTGTGATAACGGGCTTCGGCACGCGGACAGTCACAGTCAACGTCGGGCTTTGATCGGAAACGTTGGTGCTCTCCCGCGCTTCCTTCTGCAGGGCATAGATTTTCAAAGGACCCGGGACCTGCTCCAGCAATGGGAACTCCCATTTACCACTCTGATCGACGGGGCTGGCACCCATCTCGCTGTTGTTCGATTCCAGATAAACGACCACCCAACAGCCCGGATACCCGGTGCCCTGGATCAGCGGAATCAAGTCAACCTCGGCATTGGCCGGCGTAGTGATCACCGGTTTGGGGGTCTTGACCGTGAACGTTCGACTGGCTTCCGGCGAAAGCTGCCCACCAAAGGTGGCCTTCGCGGTGAGGGTGTAAGTCCCCGGTGCCCACTCATAGCTGGCATTCAAGACAAACGAGCCGCCGGTGGCCGTCAGCGGTACATCAGGTTTGCCCGGAATTTTCAGGACAACCGCCGACCCCGGCCATGCGGTACCTGAAATCTGCGGAAGCTGACCCGAAATCGAATTTAACGGCGGATTGATGAATACGGGGATCGGCGATGGCACGGTCATGCCGAATGTTGCGCTGTGGGCAGACCATATATTATTCACCCATTGCCGGGCGGTCAGTTGGGTGTAATTGCCCGGAGGAAGGTCAGCAGTCGCGCTCGTCGACCAGCTCAGATTTGTCAAGACCGTGGCTTGGGGAACGTTGGCCAGGACAACGCCATTATTATAGATTTCAATTTTGACAGTGTTCGCTTCCCACTGCAGCCCGGAACCACTGAAGGTTGCCCGCTGCCCCTCTACCGTCACGTTCACGTTGGCAGGTGCGGGCGTTGGTACTCTGACCGAGACAGCCGTCGCCCACCCCGAGCTGCGGATACGACCACTGCCGCCGTCGGGAACACTCTGCTGGCCGGTGAACGAGTAATTGCCCGGCAACAATGTGCTCGGGATCACTTGTGACCAGCTCCCCGCAGTGATTGCCGGCTCAAAGTAAACGGTTCCGCCGTCACCAGAACGATGGACATGCATGAGCACATTCGCACCGTTGTAACCGGCGCCCGACAATGTAACGGTTTCTCCGGTGGTGCTGGCGGTGAGCGGGGGCAACTGGGGGGGGCGAATTTTATACAGCCTCGGGGCGGCTCTTACCCCACCGACAGATCCGAGCTTTTGCTGCGCGGTGAGGGAAAGAGGCCCCGGGGGTAAGTTACTGAGTGCCACACTCCAGCTTCCATCACTCCGTACAGCATCGAAGCCCCAAGGGTTGCCGGTAGCGTCGGTCAGGACTTGGACCTGAACATTCTGATTACCCAACCCGCTGCCACCGGTCATCGTAAAGGTTTGTTCCTGCTCCCCCGCGGCTGGTGCAGTTATAGAAGGCGCCCACAAGACCTTCACCGGAAGAGTGGTCTCATTCCACCCGCTTTCACCATTATCCTTGTACTGCTTAGCAGCAAGTTTGTAGACGCCTTGCGGCAGGTCGCGATTGAGCGACGTCGACCAGTTACGATTTGCCTCTACTGTTGCGGTGCCATAAACCGTCGTATCATCACCCGATTTGTGAATATAGACCGTTGCGTGTGGCTCACCCGTCCCTGAAACAACCGGCCTTGAATCGACCACACCATTGATGCCTGGAAGTACAATGTTAGGTAATGGATACAGCAAGTGGAAGGTAAAGGTATCGGAGTATATCGCCGAGTAGCCGGTCATCCAGTGTTTAATCTTTGCCGTGTAGATTGCGGGGGCTACTGAGCCATCAAGCGCGACGGACCAATTACCTCCAGCTCCCACGGTTGTTTGAGCGCTCAACGCTTGCTCACTGCTCGCCTGGACGATTTGTATATGACCGTACGGTGTTGCGTATCCTGTAAAAATTGGCGTGTTACCCCACACTGGCGATGATGGCGGGTTGAACGTCAGCGGCGCACTGACATAGAACCGGTCCGTCTGGAACCAATCTGTAGAGTTGCCGTCTGTACCCCAACGGATGTAATGAAAAAAATATTCGCCAGTCGCTATGTGCATATCGAAACGAACCCAACCGTTTATGCAAGGGTGATGATATTCGCCGGCGTTACCAGGTACGTTTACTTTCTTTAAATGGAATTCAACGGAGGCGATATGTCCTGCCATTTCGTCAGTAACCTGATACGCCCCACTTTTCAGTAGCTCCCTACCACCGGGAGTATGAATATTTCGAGGCCAAATAGTCCCGTCAGTACTGGGTAGATCCGTCATGATTGATGCCTCCAGTGCGAGCAACCGCTATTGATTCGAAGACATTTAAGCCCTACCGAGACAACCCTGCCTACCTGTTAGATCTGACAGTCCAGACGAATGGTAGAGCGAGGTAAAGGTGTATTTCAGAAGCATTCAACACTGTCATCCCTCGGCTACAGCGGCTTGCGCCTCTGCCTACACATCACCCAGAATCCGCCGGCTTGCACCTTGGCGTTGCCCCGTAACTTGATCCGCATCGCTGCCGATTCAGCGATCAGGTGTAGTCGCCCGGGTAGGTATATGAAGGTGCATAAGCGGCATCCAGTCGGATGTTTCTTAACCCCGCGCTCGATGGTGGTTGTTTGCAGGGTGCCTTCGGGCGCGCCGGTTTTTCGTGATCCCCCGGTCGACTAACCTGCGTCCAGCCGCCACCCCTGGTTTAGTCGCGAGACGGTGGTAGCCCTAATCACGAAATTTGTTCAGCCACACCCAATCCACCAAACCGACCCGGTTTTCCCTGTGCCACCCTCAAGCAAAAAAGCTCCACGCCGCCGCCGAAAAGGCTCTCGACCATTACTTCAAGCCCGACATCGAACCGCTGCGCTCATCCCAGGACCGCTCCATCAAAACCTTTATGTTCAACGCAGTCCCCTGTGGGAGCGAACCTGCTCGCGAAGCAATAATGAAAGCGCCGCAGCCCATTCAGGCCGAAGCAGGCAACGGCTGAAAACTGAAGTACTGCTTCAGTGCCTCGACCAATTGTCCATACTCCGGCGGTGCCCGTTGCAGGCTGAAGCCGGCGTCATAGTGCTGGGGGGTTGCATCTTCGTGGCACCACAGGCAGCAGGCATTGAGATCGATCACCTGCTGACGGTTCCCATCCATGGGGATTTTCAGGCGCAGATTGAAATCGGCGCCCACCATCATCGGCAACTGGCTGATCAACATCAGCCCGTCCTGGGACAGGTTGCCCAGAAAGCCAATGGGTTTGTCGGTGACGGTGTTGAATACCCTGAGGAAGTACGGCAGCTGATGCCGTTCGATCCGGCGGTCGGTAAACATGCGCAGTTCGCCATGCAAGGCTCCATCACGGAGCCGCACCTTTGCTTCGGAACGTCCCGTACTCGGGCCGCTCTCCCCGCTTCCGGTGTGCCGGTCGCCAAGTCGCCGTCACCTTACCGCTGACCAGTTGCAGGTGTTGCTCCGGATCTCTGCTTGTATGCTGGATCCGGGTTATCTGACTATAGCTGAGCTTGTACACACGGCCAGATTTTGTACGGTATCCCTGTCGTCAGAAACGCGTCGGGCGCACCACGGCAGCAGCGCTGCGCGTCGGGTAATGGCCCAGGCTCTGCAAGGTTTCCAGGCGCGCGCGGGCGCGGTAGGCGTATTCGCTGTTGGGGTACGAAGCGATGATGAACTGGTAGGTCTGCACCGCGTCAATGTAGAGCTTTTGCCGTTCCAGGCACTGGCCGCGCATCATCGACACTTCCGGCCACACGTACGGGCGGGCGCGGCTGGCGCGTTCGACCTTGGACAGCTCGAGCATGACCTGCTCGCAATTGCCACGATCATAGGCGTTGTAGGCGTTGTTCAAATGATGGTTCATCGACCAACGGGTGCAGCCCGTGACGGCGAGGACGCTGAGGGCAAGGGCGGCAATGGGCAACAATCGCATGGGGGTTCTCCTGTCTTGTGCTCTGTATCGACCCACCGTCGGAAATCTTCAGGCGCGTTTGTCCCGAAGTTGCCGCGTTCAATAAAGAAAACGATAAGTAGTGCAAACGAACAATGACTACACCCTTCGAGCATAGTAGCCTTCGCTGGCGCTTGAACTCAGGAGTCTTTGCATGTCCGTCCGTCGTACCAAAATCGTCGCTACCCTTGGCCCGGCCAGTAACTCGCCGGAAGTTCTCGAACAGCTGATTCTGGCTGGTCTGGACGTCGCCCGTCTGAACTTCTCCCACGGCACCCCCGACGAGCACAAGGCTCGCGCGAAGCTGGTGCGTGACCTGGCTGCCAAGCACGGCCGCTTTGTCGCCCTGCTCGGTGACCTGCAAGGCCCGAAAATCCGTATCGCCAAATTCGCCAACAAGAAGATCGAGCTGAAGATCGGTGACAAGTTCACCTTCTCCACCAGCCATCCGTTGACCGAAGGCAACCAGCAAGTGGTCGGCATCGACTACCCGGATCTGGTCAAGGACTGCGGCGTGGGTGACGAGCTGCTGCTCGACGACGGCCGCGTGGTGATGCGCGTTGATACCCAGACTGACGACGCATTGCATTGCACCGTGACCATTGGCGGCCCGCTGTCGGACCACAAAGGCATCAACCGTCGCGGTGGCGGCCTGACTGCGCCGGCCCTGACTGAAAAAGACAAGGCCGACATCAAGCTCGCTGCGGAAATGGAAGTCGACTACCTCGCCGTGTCCTTTCCGCGTGACGCCGCCGACATGGAATACGCCCGTCAACTGCGCGACGAGGCCGGCGGCACTGCCTGGCTGGTGGCGAAGATCGAACGCGCCGAAGCCGTGGCCGATGACGAAACCCTCGATGGCCTGATCAAGGCTTCCGACGCGGTGATGGTTGCCCGTGGTGACCTCGGTGTGGAAATCGGCGACGCCGAGCTGGTGGGCATTCAGAAGAAAATCATTCTGCATGCACGCCGCCACAACAAGGCGGTGATCGTCGCGACCCAGATGATGGAGTCGATGATCCAGAACCCGATGCCGACCCGCGCCGAAGTGTCCGACGTGGCTAACGCCGTGCTCGACTACACCGACGCCGTGATGTTGTCCGCAGAATCCGCGGCTGGCTTGTACCCGCTGGAAGCCGTGCAAGCGATGGCGCGCATCTGCGTCGGCGCTGAAAAGCACCCGACCGGCAAGACCTCCAGCCACCGCATCGGCAAGGAATTCACCCGCTGCGACGAAAGCATCGCGCTGGCGACCATGTACACCGCCAACCACTTCCCGGGCGTCAAAGCGATCATCGCCCTGACCGAAAGTGGCTTCACCCCGCTGATCATGTCGCGTATCCGCTCCTCGGTGCCGATCTACGCGTTCACCCCGCACCGCGAAGCCCAGGCTCGCGCGGCCATGTTCCGCGGCGTCTACACCATCCCGTTCGATCCAGCCTCACTGGAACCGCACGAAGTCAGCCAGAAAGCCATCGACGAACTGACCAAGCGCGGCGTCGTGGAAAAAGGCGACTGGGTCATCCTGACCAAGGGCGACAGCTACCACACCACCGGCGGCACCAACGGCATGAAGATTCTGCATGTCGGTGATCCGCAGGTCTGAGTGATCAGCAGTTGAAAAACGAAAGCCTCGCCATGTGAATGGCGGGGCTTTTTAATTGCCAGCGCTAAAGCAAAAGCCCCTCACCCTAGCCCTCTCCCAGGGGGAGAGGGAACTGATTGGGGGATATTGCAGGACTGCAGCGACCTGATCGCTCTGCGCCGAATCCATAATCAACCCATTCTTTCAGGTCGATGTATAACGCATTACAGCTCGGTCGGCCCCCTCTCCCTCGGTAGAGGGCTGGGGTGAGGGTTGGCTTTTCAATGCCGTTTGATAAATCCGCTCAAAGCCGCCAACGCTTCCGGCGAGCGCAGCCGCTGAGTAAACAACGCGCCCTCCTCCTCGATTACCTTTCGCAGCACCTGACGATCCGCCGCTCGCATCAATTGCTTGCTGATACGCACCGCTTCCACCGGCAGTTCGTCGAAGCGCAACGCCACTTCCCGCGCCTTGCTCAACGCCGCTTCGCCACTGTCCAGCGCCTCGGTGGCAATGCCCCAGGCCGCCGCTTGTTCCCCGCTGAAGCCTTCGCCGAGCAACAACAGCTCTGCCGCTCTGGCCTGCCCGAGCAACCGCGGCAGGATCAGGCTGGAGCCAAACTCCGGGCACAGCCCCAGATTGACGAACGGCATGCGCAAGCGTGCATCGCGGCTCACATAGACCAGATCGCAGTGCAGCAGCAGGGTCGTGCCGATACCCACCGCGGCACCGGCCACGGCGGCGATCACTGGTTTGCGGCATTCGAGCAGATTGAGCATGAAGTGGAACACCGGGCTGTCGAGGTCGCTCGGCGGTTGCTGGATGAAGTCGGCAATGTCGTTGCCGGCGGTGAAGCATTCGGCGCTGCCGCTGATCAGCACGGCATTGATGTCGGGATCGCTGTCGGCCTGTTGCAATGCCTCGGCGAGGCGGCTGTACATGGCGCGGGTCAGGGCGTTTTTCTTGTCCGGGCGATTGAGCCGCAGGCTCAGCAAACCGCGTTCGCGTTGCAACAGGATGGCTTCGGTCATGGCGTGTCTCGCGTCTGAAATCAGCGCTCAACCCCGGCTCAAAAATACGTCGGCCAGCAGTTGGTTGCGCGGCAGTCCGGCCAGGTATAGACGCCTGGCGAAGGCGTCGACACTGGCGGTCGAGCCGCAGACTAAAGCCAGGGTTTGTCGGGAAACAAGGCGCAGTTGCGCCAAAGCGGCGGCTGACTCGGCCGCCGTCCACAGCTCGACGCTGAGGCTTTCGCGCTGCGCAGCCAGTGCCGCCAGGGGTTTGGCCAGATAGTGTTCGCGCTGGTCATGGGCCAGATGAATGACGCGGATGGCGCCTTGGTGATCCTGCCGCAAGGCTTCGCGCAGCACACCGAACAACGGGCCCAGACCGGTGCCGGCGGCCAGCAGCCACAAAGGTCGGTCGTGCCAGTCCGGGTCGTAGTGCAAGGCGCCGCCGCGCAATTCGCCGAGGCGAAGCGGGTCGCCGATCTGAAGCTTTCGTGCAGCATCACTGAACTCGCCGGCCTGGCGGCAATCGAGGTGGAACTCGAGAAAACGGTCTTCCTGCGGCAGGCTGGCCAGCGAATAGGGCCGCGCAATCTGCCCGATCCACAACACCAGATGTTGCCCGGCGCTATAGCGCAGTGGCTGTTGCGCGGTCAGGCGCAGCCGCAGGACGCTATCGCTGAGCCAGTCCAGCGCTTCGACCTCGGCCGGGCGACCGTCGGTAATCGGGTCGAAGGTGTGTACCTCCATGTCCTCGATCACCTGACACTGGCAGGCCAGGCGCCAACCATCCTGACGCTGCTCGGCGCTCAAGGCGTCCGGGCGGTTATCGGCGGGCAGGCCTTGCACGCATTGCACCAGACAGGCGTGGCAACTGCCGGCGCGACAACTATAGGGCACGGCGACGCCGTTCTGGTTGAGCGCATCGAGCAGGTTGCTGCCCGCCGCCACCGACCAGTGCCGCTCACCGACGCGAAGTTCAGGCATCGACGTTCTCCCACGCTGCCGCACAGCGATTGCGCCCGTCGCGCTTGGCTCGGTAAAGCGCCTGATCGGCGCGCTGCAAGGCGTCGTCCAGATCATCGCCGAGGCCGAGCAGGGTCATGCCGGCCGACAGACTCAGATTGCGCACATTCAAGCCCACCAGTTCCACATCGGTAAAGGCGATACGCAGACGCTCGCAGCACGCGGTCAGCCGCTCGGCGTCACAATCGGGCAGCAACACGACGAATTCCTCACCACCATAACGCGCCAGCACATCGCCGTCGCGCAGACACGCCTGGGCGACACCGGCGAAGGCCTGCAGCACCTGATCGCCCGCTGCGTGGCCGTGCAGGTCGTTGATGCGTTTGAAATGGTCAAGGTCGATCAGCGCCAGGCCATGCACGACATCGCTGTCCATTGCATTGAGTTCGCGCGAGGCCAGGCGCAGGAAGTGCCGACGGTTGAACAGCCCGGTCAGCTCATCGGTGGCGACCAGATCCTCAAGCTGGCGCATCATCCCGCGCAGGGTGTCCTGATGCGCCTGCAAGGCAAACCGGCGCTGGCGCTGGCGTTGCCGCGAAACCTGAACGAAGCGCGCATACAGCACCAGCCACGCCAGCACCAGCGCCAGCACGCACACCTGCAACGCAGCAAGCGCCGGCTCGCGCAGGCGCAACTGGTAGCCGTCCCACAGGGTGATCGCACTGAAACTGAAGAACACCAGCAAGGCACAACGGACGAACGCTCGTCGACTGAGGTGGAACAGCCCGAACAACAGGATCATCACGTAAAACACCAGAAAGACGCCGCGCGCTTCGTCCAGATGGGCGATCAGCCAGGTCTGCCAGCCGAGCCCGAGCAGCACTTGCGCTTCGGTCAGGCTGGGGTCGGCGAAACGCAGGTTGCGCCCGCTCCAGAACAAGGCGAACAGCACCGCCTGGCTGATGACCACCAGGGCGCTGCCGATGCTCACGGCGTTGAGGGATTGCTCGTAGTGACCAGTAAAAAACGCCAGCCACAGCAGCAGTAAAGCCAATCCGTAGGTGGCTGCAGCGAGGGCGAAGCGTTTGAGCAAAAGACGTTGAATGGCGTTATGGGTCAATCGTTGACTCACCGTGCGATAAGAAGCTGACCGAGTGTCCTACTCTACAGACCGGTTGCCACTTTAGAGGCCCGGTCGCTAAATGACCACCGATTTTCGGGCCGGGAAAATGGCGTCAAAAGTGTGGCCCGCCTGGCCCAGACGGGCAGCTACAAGCCGCGAGCTTCAAGCGGCAAGCTAAAGCTGTCCGCGGACTGCTTCGACTTGCTGCTTGACGCTTGAAGCTTGAAGCTGCCGCCGAGAATGACCGCAGACGCGTGTACGCCCCTTTGATGCGCGGTATACTGCCGCGCCTTTTTAGCGTCGCGCCACAAAGGGACAGCTACAAGCCGCAAGCCTGAAGCGGCAAGCTCAAGCTGTCCGCGTAATGCTTAACTTGCCGCTCGAAGCTAGAAGCTTGTAGCTGCCCCATCGTGTTTTAGAGGAGCGCGACTCATGACCGTGATCAAGCAAGACGACCTGATTCAGAGCGTTGCCGACGCCCTGCAGTTCATTTCCTATTACCACCCCGTGGATTTCATCCAGGCGATGCACGAAGCCTACCTGCGCGAAGAATCGCCAGCGGCCCGTGATTCGATGGCGCAGATCCTGATCAACTCGCGCATGTGCGCCACCGGCCACCGCCCGATCTGCCAGGACACCGGTATCGTCACCGTGTTCGTCCGTGTCGGCATGGACGTGCGCTGGGATGGCGCCACCATGGGCCTGGACGACATGATCAACGAAGGCGTGCGTCGCGCCTACAACCTGCCGGAAAACGTCCTGCGGGCCTCGATCCTCGCTGACCCGGCGGGTGCTCGCAAGAACACCAGGGACAACACCCCGGCGGTGATTCACTACTCCATCGTTCCGGGTAACACCGTGGAAGTGGACGTGGCGGCCAAGGGCGGCGGTTCCGAGAACAAGTCGAAAATGGCCATGCTCAACCCGTCCGACTCGATCGTCGACTGGGTACTCAAGACCGTTCCGACCATGGGCGCCGGCTGGTGCCCACCGGGCATGCTCGGCATCGGCATCGGCGGCACCGCCGAGAAAGCCGCGGTGATGGCCAAGGAAGTGTTGATGGAATCCATCGACATTCATGAGCTGAAGGCCCGTGGCCCGCAGAACCGCATCGAAGAAATGCGTCTGGAGCTGTTCGAGAAGGTCAACCAGTTGGGTATCGGCGCCCAGGGCCTCGGTGGCCTGACCACCGTGCTCGACGTGAAGATCATGGATTACCCGACCCACGCCGCCTCCTTGCCGGTGTGCATGATCCCCAACTGCGCCGCCACCCGTCACGCGCACTTTGTGCTCGACGGTTCCGGCCCGGCCTCGCTGGAGGCGCCACCACTCGACGCCTACCCGGAAATCGTCTGGGAAGCCGGCCCGTCAGCCCGTCGCGTCAACCTCGACACCCTGACCCCGGAAGACGTGCAGAGCTGGAAACCGGGCGAAACCGTGCTGCTCAACGGCAAGATGCTCACCGGTCGCGATGCGGCGCACAAGCGCATGGTCGAGATGCTCAACAAAGGTGAAACCCTGCCGGTGGATCTCAAGGGTCGCTTCATCTACTACGTCGGCCCGGTCGATCCGGTCGGTGACGAAGTGGTCGGCCCGGCTGGCCCGACCACCGCGACGCGGATGGACAAGTTCACCCGCCAGATCCTCGAGCAGACCGGCCTGTTGGGCATGATCGGCAAATCCGAGCGCGGCCCGACCGCAATCGAGGCGATCAAGGACAACAAAGCCGTGTACCTGATGGCTGTTGGCGGCGCCGCTTACCTGGTCGCCCAAGCGATCAAGAAGTCGAAGGTGCTGGCGTTTGCCGAGCTGGGCATGGAGGCGATCTACGAGTTCGAGGTCAAGGACATGCCGGTCACCGTCGCGGTTGACAGCAAAGGCGAGTCGGTACACATCACCGGTCCTGCGATCTGGCAACAGAAGATCAGCGAAAGTCTGGCAGTCGAAGTGCAATAAGCGCTTTGCCTGAATGAAAACGGCCGGTTCATCCACAGTGATGACCCGGCCGTTTTTGCTTGTGCTTGCATTTGGCGATAAAAACGTGGGCCAAGCATACAAAACAGTCTTGCGCACCTGTCAGATCTGACAGGTCCGTTTACCGCTCACTCCTGTTAGCGTCTATCCATACGTCCTACTTAGCGCGAATGGATTCGACCATGGCCGATCAAGACCTCGAGATCACTGCTCCTTCCATCGCCCGAAGCTCATCGATCGCCACCATCGGCAAGAGCTGGAGCGCCGTTGGCCCGACCGGCACCACAGGTATCGAATTGCCCGTTCCGGCGTCGGCCGGGCGCGGGTGTGATCCGCACCTGACACTGTCGGGCAGCAGCCAGAGCGGTAACAGCGCATTTGGCCTCGGTTGGAACCTGGCGGGCCTGAGCCAGATCAGCCGACGCACCAACAGGGGCGTACCGCGCTACACCGGGCACGATGAAATCATCGGTCATGACGGTGAAGTCTGGATGCCGGAGCTGGATGACAACGGCAACCTGAAGTGGCGCAGCGAAAACAGTTACCTCGGCGTCCCTGTTGCCGAGCACAATGTGCTGTCTTACCGGGCGCAGATTGAGAGTGATTTCTCCCTGCGCGAATGCTGGCATCCGGTTGACGGGGGAGCGCCCTTCTGGCTGGTGCATGTGGCCGACGGCACGTTGCATGTCTACGGCAAAACCACCGCCTCACGCCGTGCCGACCCCGACGACGAATCGCGCATCAGTAGCTGGCTGCTGTGTGAAAGCATGAACGCCCATGGCGAACACATCTGCTACGAGTACAAGCCGGACGATCAGCCTGACGAGCAAGACCCCATTCACGACTACCGCGCCCAGCGTTATCTGCGCCGGGTGTGTTACGGCAATGCCACGGCGAGCGACCGCCTCTATTGCTGGGACACCGAGCGGCCGACGGATCTGCCATGGCATTTTCAACTGGTGTTCGATTACGGCGAGCGCAGCACTTCGCTGACGGAGGTTCCGAGCTACGATGAAGTGAACCGCTGGCAGCTGCGACCTGATCCGTTTTTCACCTATGGTCAGGGTTTTGAATTGAGCACTCGCAGGCTGTGCCAGCAAGTGTTGATGTTTCATCACTTCCCCGAGGGCCTGGCGGCAGAGGCGAAACTTGCCCGTCGCCTGCTGCTGGAATATCGACCAATCCAAAAAATTGCGCAGAGCACCTACAGCCAGATCACCGCGGCGCTCTATCAGGCCTTCGATGCGCAAGGCAATGTCGAGCAATCACCGCCGGTAGAGTTCGAATACTCGCCCTTCGAGATCAACAAGACACCTGCACGCCTGTTGGAAAACGAGACTCAACCGGGCATCGAAGACAACGGGTTCTATCAATGCGTCGATCTGTATGGGGAGGGCGTGCCGGGCTTTCTCTGCCGCTACGACAACGCCTGGTACTACCGTGAACCGCTGCGCGCAGCGCCTGGCACTGAACTGATCGGTTACGGCCCCTGGGCTTTGCTGGACAAGATCCCGGTGGCAGATCGTAACCGCGCCGTGGCACAACTGCTTGATCTGACCGGCGACGGGCGCCTGGACCTGATCACCGCCCGATCGGGTTACTGCGGGTTCCATGCGCTGAATGCGCAGCGACAATTCGAACTGTTCAGCGCGTTCGATAAGTTTTCCGTGGAACACCAGAATCTGGGCTTGATCATGGGCGATTTTTGCGGCGACGGCCTGATGTCAGCGGCCACCATCAGCCCCGACCGTGTGCGTCTCTATGCCAGCCTGCGGAAAAAAGGCTTCGCTGCCGCACAAGAAATACCCCATGAATACGATGACGACCGTCTGCCGGTTTTCAGCAACTCGCAAACCGAACTGGTGCTTCTGGGTAACCTGCTCGGCAGCGACATGCCTGAGCTGTGCCGCATCCGCCATGACGAGGTCCGCTGCTGGCCGAATCTTGGTCACGGTAAATTCGGTAAAGGTCGCAAGATCAGTGCCCTGCCATTCACCTATGAAGAATTCGACGCCTCGCGAGTGCGTCTGGCCGACCTCAATGGTTCCGGCGCGCCGGCGTTGATCTATCTGCAATCCGAAGGCTTCGACATTTACCTGAACCACGGCGGCAACGGTCTGCAACAGACTCCCGTCAGCGTGCCGTGGCCCGAAGAGGTGCGCTATGACCGTTCGTGCCAGGTCAGTTTCGCCGATCTGCAAGGCCTTGGTTGCGCCAGCCTGATTCTGACGGTACCGCATATCAAGCCTCGGCATTGGCGCTACGATTTTGTTGCGGCCAAGCCCTATCTGCTGGTCAACAGTAACAACAACATGGGTTGCTCCAGCAGCGTGACTTATCGCAGCTCGGCTCAGGAATGGCTGGATGAAAAGGAGCGGCTGCTGGCGCTTGAGCGTGCACCGGTATGTCATCTGCCGTTTCCGCTGGCCGTAGTAAAAAAGCAGGAGCAGTACGACGAGATCACCGGCAACCGCTTGACCCAGTCATTTACCTGGTGCGAAGGGTTTTACGACGGCATCGGACGGGAATTTCGCGGGTTCGGCTATTCACAGCGACTTGACTGCGAGATTGGAACCGATCCTTCAGAGCCTGGCTTCAACGAGCCGATGCAAACATGCACCTGGTTTCACAACGGGCAGGAAATGAATCGCTCCGGCGACGATTATTTCAGCGCGGACGTGGACGCCTGCCCGTTGGGCGAAACCCTGTTCAGTCGTTACCACCCCGAAGGTGAAATCGATGAGCCCGTCACTCCCGAAGACTCCGAGACTCGCTATCGAATTGCGCAGGCATTGGTCGGCTCGGTTGCCCGAACAGAGACCTTTGCCTACCGGCCAGATGCACAAGTCTCTGATGCAGCCGCCCTCTACTCGGTAGAGGAAAAGCGCTATCTGATTCGCGAGGTGCGGCCGAAGGGCCAATATGCAGCAGCTGTTCTGCTGCCCTTTCAGGTCGAAGCAATCAGTTATCAGTACGATGGTTTTATCAATGACCCGCTGTGCCGCCACGATGTCACCCTGCGCTGGGATGCCTATGGCGCCGCGACTCACGCATTTACCGTGAACTATGCGCGCAGGTTGACCGCCCAGAGCCCGCCCCCCTTCTCCGAAGACCATCTGAATCAGTGGTGGCGCGACGCCCAAGACGAGGAGCAGCATTACTTTTGTCTGCGTGAAACCTGTACGCGTCCGATCAACCTGACTGAGCCACAGCAATGGCGATTGGGCTCGCCGTATCAGGAACGGACCAATGCGTTTAAATTGGCCAAAGGTACGCGCCCCGGCGAGCTGACCCCGGCACAGGTATCTTTCGAATCGTTGAGAGAGCTTGAGGATTCGCCAGAATGGGCCATCGAACGGGTACTGACTTCCCAATCGATACAGCGCTACGTGGACACAGAGGGTATTGAACTGGAGGACGGCGTCGCCGGATTCGAAGCTCTGTTGCATTCTTTGGAACTTGCCTTACTGGACAAGACCGCGCTGGACGCTTACAGCATTGTGCCGGATCTGGACATCCGCGAGGCCCTCCGCGCAATTGGTTACTCACCCATGCCGCTGCTGTTCGAAGCGATGCTGCGCGAGGAACAAAACCTTTGGTCGTCGCGGTTCAATCTGGCTCGGTACGGCGATTTGCAAGCGTTCTACAAAGTGCTCGATTTCAACGAAACGCCAAGCCATGGCGTGACCAAAGCCGAATACGATCCACACTACCTGACCGTCTTGCGCATGGAATTGCCCGACGGTTGTGCCGTCCAGGTGGCAGAGTTCGATTACCACGCCCTCAAACCCAAGCGGATCACGGACGCCAATGACAACACTGAAGAAGTCATCTACGAGCCTTCCGGTCAGCCGCTGGTCATCAGCTTTCACGGTACCGAGAATGGCAAACCTGCCGGCTTCGACAAGCTGACCGATGACTGGACCTTGCCGGACCCCAGTCCGGAACACGCCATTCTGTATCCGGAAGATACCGTAGGACACGCAGCGAGTACCCTGCACAAAAACCTGTTCAGCTGGATGGGCCTGATACCTGCCTCCACGCTTCAGGCCCGGGCGATCAAGCAAGGCGACCTTTTGCCTGGCGGGCAAATCCGTGCCAGCGCACGTCGCCGGCTTGGGCAAAACCACGTCCTGACGCCTGAAGACCAGCAATTGCGCGCAGCCATTGAACTGGCTTACCGAGAACCGGTACACATCGTGATGCTCACCGCCGACCGCTACCCTTACGACACCGTCAAGGCACAGATCCAGATCGTCAAAACCTGCTTCGATGGCTTTGCTCGGGTATTGCAAACCCAGCAAAAGGTCGGCCCGGGGCTGGCTTATGTGGTGGCTGAGGATGGTGAACTGCTCATCGAAGAAGGTGAGCAGCCGACGCAGACACGATGGCGTATCAGTGAACGCGTCGAATACAACAACAAAGGTCTGCCGCAGCGCCAATACCGGCCGTTTTTCGCCAACACCCACCGCTACGTCAATGATCAATCGCTGCGCCAGCTCGGGTTGTTCGATCAACTGTTCCATGACGCGCTGGGGCGCCCGGTCAAGCTGGTCAACGCCAAAGGCTACTTTTCCCGCCAGACTCGTCACCCTTGGTATCTCATCAGTGAGGATTTCAACGACACCGCAGAAGAACTGTCATGAACAGTCACGTCCATCATCGTACGCCAACCCTGACAGCCACCGACAGTCGTGGGCTGACTGTGCGGCGGGTCGACTACTGGCGCAAGAATGCCGATGACCTGCCAATGACCCGGATCACGCGCATGAAACAGGATCTGGCCGGACGCAGCGTTGCCCAATGGGATCCACGTCTTGCCGGCCCCTGTCTGGCGACTGTCTACTCATTGGCGGATCAGCCATTGAGAACAGACAGCGTCGATGCCGGTATGCGTTTGAGCCTGCCGGGGCTGGCAGGTCAGACCTTGCAGCGCTGGGATGATCGCGGTGCGGTCTGGCTCATGACTTACGACCGGCAACTGCGCCTGCTGAGTGTCAACAACACAGCCACCCCCCAGGACGATGAAGTATTCGAATATGCCGATGCCTCGGCGGATGCCGGCAACAACCTGCGCGGACGACAACAGCGACTGACTGATCCCTCAGGCTGCATGGAAGTGCACAGCTACAGCCTTGCCGGACACTCCCAGCGAGAAACCCGAACCTTTCACGATGAGAAATCGTTCACCAGCCAACGCACCTTTGATCCGCTGGGTGCGGTCACAGCGCTGACGGATGCCGGCCAGCATCAACAGACGATGCTTTATGATCTGGCCGGGCAACTCAAAGCCACCTCTCTGATCCTGAAAAACGGGGTCGAACGGGGGGTGCTTATCGACGCGCAATACAACGCCGGCGGACAGCTTGTCACGCAACAAAATGGCAACGGCGTCAGCGTTCATTGGGATTACGACCCGGCCAATGCCCTCCTCGTCAGGCAATGGGCACACAAAGGCAGCGAACCGTTCATCCAGGACCTTGAGTACAGCTACGATCCGATGGGAATGATCACCCGGATCTTCGATGCCGCTGTCAAGCCGGTTTTTTTCGCCAATCAGCGCTGCGACGGCACGCGTACCTTCACCTACGATTCGCTGTATCAACTGAGCAGCGCTACCGGTTGCAGTGCCGCCGCACTGCCACAACCGGTCCGTGCGCAATCCTGCGACCCCGCAGACCTGCGTAACTACCTCCAGAACTACGAATATGACCACGGCGGCAATCTGATCAAAATCATTCAAGTGCGCGAGGGGGCAAGCCATACCCGACATATCGTGATCGATCCCCACAGCAATCGAGGCATATCGCAGGAAGCCGACGATCCCCCTCCGGACTTCAGCCGGTTGTTTGACCCGCACGGCAACCTGCTGGAACGATTGCCAGGCCAGCCGTTGCGGTGGAACAGCCGCGATGAGTTGCAATCGGTGGTCATGATCTCGCGTCCCGGCGATCGGGAAGACGTGGAGAAATGCTGGTACAGCGAGGGCATGAGAGTGTGCAAACGCTACGAACACTACGGCAACAACACCAGCCACTTTCACCAGGTACGTTACCTGCCGGGGCTGGATATCTCCAGCAAGGACAATGGTGAAGAGCTGCATGCCATCACCGTCACCACCGGGGCGGGCACGGTGCGCTGTCTTTACTGGGAAAACGATCCGGCAAGCATTGGCACTACGCAATTGCGATACGGCCTGAACGATCACCTGAATTCATGCCTGATCGAACTTGATCAACTCGGGCAGATGATCAGCCACGAGCAATTCTTTCCATTCGGCGCGACTGCCTGTTTCCTGTCGCTCACCGATATAGAGGTCGATTACAAAACCATCCGCTACAGCGGCAAGGAACTGGATCGCAGCGGGCTCTACTATTATGGCGAGCGCTATTATGCGCCGTGGCTGGGTCGCTGGACGCAACCGGACCGACACGGAATCGCAGATGGCTTGAATCTGTATTGCATGACCCATAACAACCCGATCAACTTTGTCGACCAACAAGGGGCGACCACGACGCAGGCACAAACCGGCAGTGCTTCACAAACCAGCATTGCCATCTCTACTCCCGGCTCCTCGCGCCGATCGTCTTCGGCAGGAGTCGGAACACCAGGCCTGGTACCCGATCCCCAGGCCAATCCCCCCGGGCGCCTTCCCCCTGACCCCGAACTTACATGGAGCGAGCGGGCCAAGGCGGCAGCGCTGTCATTCGCCAACTCCAGGGTTGGGCTAACGCTGGTGCCTGCGGGCGGAGTGTCCGTACCCAACGCATTGATTATCAGCGCCGTTTTGACTATCACCGTGGAAATCGTACGAGACGCCACAATGTTCAACCCCAACTGGTCTCCCCCCGCCACATGGGACCCAGGTAGCGATGGACAATTGCCGCCCCGCGATGTAACGCAGGCTGCCCACAGCTTTTACAGCATTGTCACCAACGTCGCCAATTTGGTAGCGGTCGCTGCCGGCACGATTCTAGGGCCAGTGGCGGGCGGATACATTGATGAGTGGAGAAGCCCCAAGCTCCAGGCAGAAAATGAAAAGCGGGGTGGGAAATTGATGAACGCCGCAGAAAAGCGGATCAACGATTATCAGTTAGTGGCCGACCCGACGGATCAGGCACTGGACGCTTTGCGTACGCAGGTACTGGAGGCGGAAGAGCTGGCCGGGGTCACCTGGCGAAGCATGGGCATGCTCGAAAAAATTGGGCGGATGCGGCCACCACCCGTAGATAGTCCCAACTCGCCCCCCAGAAGTTCGACGTCTTCCAGCAGTACACGGTCCATCGTGCGTAGGCGAACCAATCTCGCTCTTATCCGCCGGACTTCGCAGGAAGCGTGGGTTTAGAAAGAGGTAACGCGCTACGGTGCTTATCGTTTCAGGCCGGGGCCATGCTATGGTCTCGGCCTGACTTTTCTGACCGTTTGCGCCCAGCATGCTGCCGACTTCCCGTACCCTGCGTCTGTCGTTGTATTCCCTGTTGATCATCACTGGCACGGTCGTGGCCGCGACCTTTGCGATGCGCCATGCCGAGCGTCAGGCACTGGAAGAAGACGCCGCGCGCGCCAACCAGCAACTGGGGTTGTACGCCAACTCACTGCACACCCTGATTGATCGCTATCGCGCCCTGCCCGCCGTGCTGGCGCTGGACCCGCAACTGCGTGCGGCACTGGCCGGCCCGGTCGATGCCGACGAACAAGCAGCGCTGAACCTGAAACTGGAAAAGATCAACGGTGCGGCACAGTCCTCGACCCTGGAATTGCTCGATCGCAGCGGTCTGGCTGTGGCGGCGAGCAACTGGCGGTTGCCCAGCAGTTACGTCGGCCATAACTACGGTTTCCGTCCGTATTTCAGCCAGACCCGTACCCAAGGCAGCGGGCGTTTCTATGCGGTGGGCGTGACCAGCGGGATTCCCGGATATTTTCTCTCCAGCGCGGTGCTAGGCGAGAGGGACGAGTTTCTCGGCGCAATGGTGGTCAAGCTGGAATTCCCCGAGCTGGAGCGCGAGTGGCGCCAGGGCAGCGACACGCTGTTGGTCAGCGATGCACGCGGGATCATTTTCATCGCCAATCAGCCGGGCTGGCGCTATCGCGCGCTGCGACCGTTGAGTGCCAGCGACATGGCCGAAATCAAGGCCACGCGGCAGTACGACAAACAGACGTTGCTGCCGCTGACACACCTGGCGCTGCGCCGTTTCGATGACAACAGCGACCTGCGCCGCGTCGAAGGCCCGGATGGCACGGCCGATTATCTGTGGGAGTCGCTGCCGCTGACCGCCGAAGGCTGGACCCTGCACTTGCTGCGCCGTCCGCAAGTGGCGTTCGAAGATCTGCGCAATGCCGGGCTGGCCGCTGCCGGGGTGTGGCTGGCGGTGGTGTTTCTGTTGCTGTTCCTCAATCAGCGCTGGCGGCTGTCGAAAGTCCGCCAGCGCAACCGCGAAGAACTGGAACGGTTGGTGGAGGAGCGCACCCGCGATCTGCGCACCGCCCAGGAAGGTCTGGTGCAATCGGCCAAACTCGCCGCGCTCGGGCAGATGTCCGCAGCACTCGCCCATGAAATCAATCAACCGCTTACCGCTCAGCGCATGCAACTGGCGACGCTGCGCCTGCTGCTCGAACATGGTCGCGTCGACGATGCCTACAAAGCGCTGAAACCGGTGGACGACATGCTCACGCGCATGGCCGCGCTCACCGGCCACCTCAAGACGTTCGCGCGCAAGAGCCCCAGCGGCTTACGCGAACGTCTCGACCTGGCGACGGTGGTCGATCAAGCCTTGCAATTGCTCGATGCGCGGCTGCGAGACGAACAGGTCAGCCTGGTGCTGCACCTGACCCGCCCGGCGTGGGTGCGCGGTGATGCGATTCGCCTCGAACAGGTATTGATCAACCTGCTGCGCAACGCACTGGATGCGATGCACGGCAAAACCTGCAAGCGACTGGAAATCCGTCTGCAGGCCGATGAGCAACTCTGGCACCTGAGCGTCAGCGACAATGGCGGCGGGATTGCCGAAGAACATCTGGCGCAGATATTCGACCCGTTCTTCACCACCAAACCTGTAGGTGATGGCCTGGGCCTTGGCCTGGCGGTATCGTTCGCCATCGTGCATGAATCCGGCGGGCGCCTGAGCGCCGAGAATGGCGACGCTGGCGCGGTGTTCAGCCTGACCTTGCCGATCGATCAGGAGGCACACATCTGATGCTCAATTCGGTGATGGTGGTCGACGATGAAAGCAGCATTCGCTGCGCCGTCGAACAGTGGCTGAGCCTGTCGGGGTTCGAGGTGCAGTTGTTCAGCCGCGCCGAAGAATGCCTCGCTGCCCTGCCCGCGCATTTTGCCGGGGTGATCCTCAGCGATGTGCGCATGCCCGG
The DNA here is from genome assembly GCF_055484735.1 of Pseudomonas sp. 15C. Taxonomy (NCBI): domain Bacteria; kingdom Pseudomonadati; phylum Pseudomonadota; class Gammaproteobacteria; order Pseudomonadales; family Pseudomonadaceae; genus Pseudomonas; species Pseudomonas sp. 15C. The sequence continues at coordinate 97,284 of NZ_JBUDGD010000014.1, forward strand.
CATGGGTGGCTTGGCGTTATTGGCCGACGTTCAGAAACGCGATGCCGATCTGCCGGTGATTCTGCTCACCGGCCACGGCGATGTGCCGATGGCCGTCGAGGCCATGCGCGACGGTGCCTATGACTTTCTGGAAAAACCGTTCAGCCCGGAGAGCCTGCTGGGCAGCTTGCGCCGTGCGCTGGACAAACGCCGTCTGGTACTGGAGAACCGCGCCCTGCATACGCAGGCCGACAATCGCGCCAGACTCGATGCGACCTTGCTCGGCGTCTCCCGTGGTTTGCAGACCTTGCGCCGGCAAGTGCTGGATCTGGCGGCGCTGCCGGTCAATGTGCTGATCCGTGGCGAAACCGGCAGCGGCAAGGAACTGGTTGCGCGCTGCCTGCATGATTTCGGCCCGCGCGCCGGCAAACCTTTCGTGGCGCTGAACTGCGCGGCGATTCCCGAGCAACTGTTCGAAGCCGAGTTGTTCGGCCATGAGAGCGGCGCCTTCACCGGTGCGTCCGGCAAGCGCATCGGCAAACTCGAATATGCCGATGGCGGCACGCTGTTTCTCGACGAGATCGAAAGCATGCCCCTGGCCCAGCAGGTGAAGCTGCTGCGGGTGTTGCAGGAGCAGAAGCTGGAACGGCTCGGCTCGAACCAGAGCATCCGCGTTGATTTGCGTATCGTCGCGGCGACCAAACCCGATCTGCTCGACGAGGCCCGTGCCGGGCGCTTTCGCGAAGATCTGGCCTATCGCCTGAACGTTGCCGAACTGCGCTTGCCGCCCTTGCGCGAGCGCCGCGAAGACATTCCGCTGCTGTTCGACACCTTCGCCCGCCAGGCCGCCGAGCGCCTTGGTCGCACCTTTACGCCGTTGAGCGGCGCGCAGCTGAGTCACCTGCTCAGCCATGACTGGCCGGGTAACGTGCGCGAACTGGCCAACGTTGCCGAGCGGCAAGTGCTGGGGCTGGACGAGCCGGTGCCGGGCGTCGAGCCGGGGCAATCGCTGGCGGCCCAGCAGGAAGCGTTCGAGGCGCAGTGCCTGCGCGCGGCGCTGACGCGGCACAAAGGTGACGTGAAAGCGGTGCTTGAAGAGCTGCAACTGCCGCGCCGCACGTTCAATGAAAAGATGCAGCGACATGGGCTGAGTCGGGAGATGTTTCTGGCGGAGTGAGGCTGGCTCGGGATTATCTGTGTGGCTGACAACCATCCCCCTCACCCCAGCCCTCTCCCCCAAGGGGTAGAGGGGAAAGGGAGCCGATCTTTATGTTATTCAAAACCTGAGCTCGGCTCGGTATCCGAGGTCGGCGTTACTTCCAAGACACCTCGGTCAGTCCCCTCTCCCTCCGGGAGAGGGCTAGGGTGAGGGGCTTTGGTTTGCGCCTCAATAAGCGGAAATCCGCTCATCAAACCAAATCCTTCGGCGATATACCGCTCACCCGCTCCCGCCAGCCCCTCTAATCCGGCCCTCACCCCGTTGGCACAGCTCCTGCTATAGCCCCGGCAGGCTGCGTTTCGACGCGCTCCACAAAAACAATTAAACGAAGGATCCTTCAATGGATAACTCCAACGCCCTGCCACTTGGGTCGGCGGCTGCGCCGGTCAAAACGAGAACCACCGCCAGCCGGATCAAATCGATCTTCAGCGGTTCCGTCGGCAACATGGTCGAGTGGTACGACTGGTACGTGTATGCCGCCTTCTCGCTGTACTTCGCGAAAACCTTCTTTCCCGCCGGTTCCACCACTGCGCAATTGATGAACACTGCAGCGATCTTCGCCGTCGGCTTTCTGATGCGTCCGATCGGTGGCTGGCTGATGGGCATGTACGCCGATAAGGTCGGCCGCAAGAAAGCCCTGATGGCCTCGGTGTACCTGATGTGCTTCGGCTCGCTGCTGATTGCGCTGAGCCCGAACTACGAAACCATCGGCATCGGCGCGCCGATCCTGCTGGTGTTCGCCCGTCTGCTGCAAGGCCTGTCGGTCGGTGGCGAATACGGCACCTCGGCCACTTACCTCTCGGAAATGGCCACCAAAGAACGTCGCGGCTTCTTCTCCAGCTTCCAGTACGTGACCCTGATCTCCGGCCAGCTCATCGCGCTGGGCGTACTCATCGTGCTGCAAAATACGCTGACCACTGAGCAGCTGTATGCGTGGGGCTGGCGCATCCCGTTCGCCATCGGCGCGTTGTGTGCCGTGGTTGCCCTCTACCTGCGTCGCGGCATGGAAGAAACCGAGTCGTTCACCAAAAAAGAGAAGTCCAAAGAAAGCGCCATGCGCACCTTGATGCGCCATCCCAAAGAGCTGTTGACCGTGGTCGGCCTGACCATGGGCGGCACCTTGGCGTTCTACACCTACACCACCTACATGCAGAAGTACCTGGTCAACACGGTGGGCATGAGCATTTCCGACTCGACCACCATTTCCGCCGCCACGCTGTTTCTGTTCATGTGCCTGCAACCGATCATCGGTGGCCTGTCGGACAAGATCGGTCGTCGTCCGATCCTGATCGCGTTTGGTGTCCTGGGGACGATCTTCACCGTGCCGATCCTGATGACCCTGCACACCATCCAGACCTGGTGGGGCGCGTTCTTCCTGATCATGGCAGCGTTGATCATCGTCAGCGGCTACACCTCGATCAACGCGGTGGTCAAAGCCGAACTGTTCCCGACCGAGATCCGCGCCCTGGGTGTCGGCCTGCCGTACGCATTGACCGTGTCGATCTTCGGCGGCACCGCCGAATACATCGCGCTGTGGTTCAAGAGCATCGGCATGGAAACCGGTTACTACTGGTACGTGACCGCGTGCATTGCCGTGTCGTTGCTGGTGTACATCACCATGAAGGACACCCAGAAGCATTCGCGGATTGTGACTGACTGATCGGGTTAACAGCGCCACTGCAACGGTGGCGTTGATGGCCCCATCGCGAGCAGGCTCGCTCCCACACTGGATCGGTGGTCGACACCAATCCCTTGAAGGAGTGAGCCTGCTCGCGATAGGGCTCCACGATCTACAGGCTTAAGAATCAACCTCCCCCTGAAATCGATTAATCGCTAATTAATCCCGCCACCACATCCTGCCCCTACCTGATCGATGACCTGCGCGAGGCTCGCTCCTGAGACAAAAGCGAAAAACATGCGCCGCTCTTAACATCAAGTTAATAGATGGTTTTTAGCATTAATTTGCGCTTATCAATCAAATTAATTGGCGTAGCATAAAACCCATGCAGGACACACACGCCAACCCATCCGGAGTAACCGCCATGAAAACCCGACTGATGCTCGCCCTGACCCTGTCCGTACTGGCTGCCAACACCTTCGCTGCCGATGGTTCGGACAGAACCAAATCCGCCGACTTCATTTCCGGCGCCACCGCAGCCGTCGAAACCAGCCACTCCGGCACCTATGCCGCTGACGGTTTCGATAAAACCAACATCGGTAAAACCGTCGCCGCCGATGGTTTCGACAAAACCGGTACTGCAGACGCAATCAGCTGATTATCAGCAGTCCTCACATAGCCCGGCCTCGCCCGGGCTTGCTCATTTCCGGGTATTGCAAACATACCCTGTGTGCGAGCCTGCTCGCGAAAGCTATAAGCAAGCCGATGCATCTGGTGACTGATACACCGCTATCGCCAGCAGGCTAACTCCCACAGGGATTTGCATCTGGCTGGAAATCTGCGACGTGGGCTTGCACTATGTAGCGCTCGAAAAACACTTCGCAGGACCGCCCGCCATGCCCGATGACATCCACTTCTACGAACCCGCCAACGGCCACGGCCTGCCCCACGATCCGTTCAACGCCATCGTCGGTCCGCGGCCCATCGGCTGGATCTCCTCGCAGAATGCCGAAGGTCAGCTCAACCTGGCGCCGTACAGTTTCTTCAATGCGTTCAACTACATTCCGCCGATCATTGGCTTTTCCAGCGTCGGTCGCAAAGACAGCCTGAACAACATCGAGCAGACCGGCGAATTCGCCTGGAACCTCGCCACGCGTCCATTGGCCGAGCAGATGAACCAGAGCTGCGCGATGGTCGCGCCTGAGGTGAACGAGTTCGAACTGGCGGGGTTGACGACCGTAGCGTCGAAGGTGATCGCCGTGCCGCGCGTGGCGGAAAGTCCGGTGTCCTTCGAGTGCAAGGTCACGCAGATCATTCAGCTGCAGCGCGCCGATGGCGAAACGGTGCCGAGCTGGCTGATCCTCGGCGAAGTGGTCGCCGTGCACATCGCCAAGTGGTTGCTGAAAGACGGCATCTACGACACCGCCGCAGCGCAACCGATTCTGCGCGGCGGCGGGCCGGCGGACTATTTCCAGTTGGGGCCGGAGGCGCTGTTCAAGATGTGGCGTCCGGGCGCGGGCAAGTAAGCGCTTACCAGATCAACTCGGCGTCATCAGTGACGCCCTTGAGTTTGTCCAGCTCATTGATCGCGGCGTCGTCGGCGGCAATGGCACCGGGGAACACTTGCTCATCGAGCAGTTTGTGAAAGCGTGGCGCACCGCCATCGACCAGGGCCTTGACCGCGATTGCCGCGTAATAACCCTTGTTGCCGCCCAACTCGACGGGGACCACTGCGGAAACCGCTTCGAAGCGTTCGAACTCTTTACGTGCCATGTCACACATCCCGGCTCAGACAGATAAGCCGGCCATTAAACCCTCAACCGACGAGTTTGTGTACCGGCGCCGGGCACTGGCGCAGGGCTTGTGCAGCCGAGACGTCGCGGAAGGTGTGAAAATCGAGGCTGTTGACCACCAGGTCCTGCACCAGCTCGGCGAAGACTTCCATCGATGGGCTATTGAAATAGGCGGTCATCATCGGCTGACTGCTCCAGAACCCGGACACCAGCCACAGCTCTGGATCGCACTGCGATTGTTGCAAGGAAAAACTCAGGCAACCGGGTGCCGATCGTGAGACTTCGATCAACGCGCTCAGGCGCACACCGAGTTCCGCCGAACGCCCGGCTTGAGCACGAACGAAGGCCATATGACTGACAGGCATCTGCTTGGACATGATCAACCCTCCATGAAATCGCGTAGCAGCCAGGGACGGGCTGCGACTGAAGCAAAGATTAAGCGCCGAGCCATTTGCGCCGTTAGTCGATTCCTGTCGACGAGTTGCCCAATCCTGCGTGGCTGCGCGCTGCACCTGTAACAAGCTGTAAATCCGTGTAACAGGCTTGTCATACGGCGTATCAAGCAAGTTTGCCGGGCTGCGTCCTGCTGTGGCTGGGCAGCCAGGCAAGTGCCGGCAGAATCAGGCAAGCATTTGACAGAATGTGTCTACCGCTCGCGCTTGCACAAACTTATGCTCTGCTGCATTCCACCTCACCTGCCGAGGATGCCGCGCATGACGTCATTCGATCGTTTTCAAGCCGAACCCACCGCTGACATGGAAAAACAGCGCGCGGAGCTGGCGGCGATCATCCGCCGCAACACCAGCGACGATGGCAGCTACCAGACCGCCATTGGCTCGCTGTTCATGTCGCGTCACACCAAATCCCACGACTTCGCCCCGGTGCTCGCGCAACCGGCGCTGTGCATCATGGCGCAGGGGCGCAAAGAGGTGCGGCTGGCCGACGAATTCTTCAATTACGACCCGCTGAATTATCTGGTGGTATCGGTTTCGATGCCGCTGAGCGGGCGCGTGGTCAATGTCTCGCCGGACGAACCGATCCTCGCCGTGCGCCTGGATATCGACCCGACCGAAATCACCGCGCTGATCGCCGATGCCGGCCCGATGGGCGTACCGACCCGCCCGACCGGACGTGGCCTGTACGTAGAGCGCATCGACAGTTCGATGCTCGACGCGGTGCTGCGTCTGGCCCGACTGCTCGATGCACCGAAAGACATCGCCATGCTCGCGCCGCTGATTCGTCGCGAGATTCTCTACCGTCTATTGCGCAGCCCGCAGGGCCATCGCTTGTACGAAATCGCGATTGCCAACAGCCAGAGCCATCGCATCAGCCAAGCGATCAAATGGCTCAACGGCAACTTCGAGCAGCCGCTGCGCATCGATGACCTGGCCAAAGAAGTGAACCTCAGCGTCTCGACCTTGCATCACCGTTTCAAGGCGATGACGGCGATGAGTCCGTTGCAGTATCAGAAGCAGTTGCGTTTGCAGGAAGCGCGGCGCTTGATGTTGACTGAAGGGCTGGAGGCGTCGGCGGCGGGGTATCGCGTGGGCTATGAAAGCCCGTCGCAGTTCAGCCGCGAGTACAGCCGCCTGTTTGGCGCGCCGCCGTTGCGGGATCTGGCGCGGTTGCGGCTTTCGGTGTGAACCTTCAAGAGCCCTCATCGGAACGCCGCCCGCCTAGCCCTCTCCCAGGGGGAGAGGGGACTGATTGGGGGGTATTGCAGATGTACACCGACCTGAAAGTATTTTGGCGCATCCATAATCGACCCGGTTTTTCAGGTCGATGTATAGCGCCAGACACCTGCGTCGGCTCCCTCTCCCCCCGGGAGAGGGCTGGGGTGAGGGTAGGCTCCTACACCGCCCGGACCACGTGCTTGATCTCCTGAAACGCCGCCAACCCCCACGGTCCCAACTCCCGGCCGATGCTGCTCTGCTTGTAACCACCCCACGCCGTCTGCGGGAAAATCACCTGCGGCGCGTTGAGCCACACCAGCCCGGCCTGCAAGGCGTTGGCCACCCGTTCGGCGGCCTCGGCGTTACGCGTCACCACACTGGCGACCAAGCCGAACGGGCTGTCGTTGGCCAGCGCAATCGCCTCGTCTTCGCTGCTGAAACTGCGCACGCACAACACCGGGCCGAAAATCTCTTCGCACCACAGCGCACTGTCGAGGGGCACTTCGGTGAACACCGTCGGCTGCAAAAAAAACCCGCGCGGCAGGTGCGCCGGACGATTGCCACCGCATACCAGCTTGGCTCCGGCGCTGAGGCCGCGATCGATGTGCCCGAGCACGCGCTGGTATTGCGCCTGATTGACCAGCGCGCCCATTTCCACATCCGCCTCGAACGGGTCGGCCACGCGAATCGCTTGCGCACGCTGCTGCAAACGCTCGAGAAATTCATCGGCCAGTTCATCGGCGACCAGCACGCGACTGGTGGCCGAGCACATCTGCCCGGCATTAAAGAAACCGCCACCACAGGCCAGCTCCACCGCCAGCTCCAGATCAGCGTCTTCGAGCACCAGCAGCGAAGATTTTCCGCCCAGCTCCAGGCTCACGCCCTTCACCGTTTCCGCCGCGCGTTGCATTACCTGCACGCCGACCGCGTTGCTGCCAGTAAACGAGATTTTGGCAATGCGCGGATCCGCTGACAGCGGCGCGCCGACGGCCAGGCCGGTGCCGCAAACCAGATTGAATACGCCGTTGGGCAAGCCGGACTCGGCGATGATCGCCGCCAGCTCCAGCTCCGGCAGCGGCGTGACCTCCGAGGGTTTGAGCACCACGCAGCAACCGGCAGCCAGCGCCGGGGCGAGTTTCCAGGCGGTGGTGACCATGGGGAAATTCCACGGCACGATCAGCCCGACCACACCGCACGGCTCGCGGCGCAGACGTGCACTGAAATCATCGCTGGGCAGCGGCACATTGGTGTCGCGCTGCGCGTCGAGGCCTTCGGCCAGATCGGCGTAATACTCGAACGTAGCGATGACATCGTCGACGTCGATCGCCGCTTCGAACAGCGGCTTGCCGTTGTTGCTCGATTGCAGGTTCATCAAGTGCCCGCGACCGTTGCGCACGCCGTTGGCGATGTTGCGCAGGATCACAGCGCGCTCGGCGCCAGTGGTTTGCGACCAGTCCTTGAATGCCGCTACCGCCGCGGTAACGGCGTGATCGACCGCGAGTTCGTCACCACCATTGACCGTGGTCAGCAGCGCTTCGGTTGCCGGGTTGATCACCCGTAAGTGCTCGCGGCCGGCGGACCATTGGCCGTTGATGTAGAGACCGTCGAGTGTGGTTGGAAAATTGATCATTGGGCCACCGCCTGCATCCACTGGTTCTGGTCGATTTCGATCACGGTCGGGCCTTGCCGGTCGGTAGCCGTACGCAGCGCACTGCGCAATTGCGCTACCGAGCTGATCGCTTCGGCGGCACAGCCGAGGGCTTTGGCCACCCCGATGAAGTCCGGCGTGTAGATGTCGACACCGACCGGCTCGATGGCGCGGTTGACCATGTATTTCTTGATCTCTTCGTAGCCCTGGTTATTCCACAGCAGGACGATCACCGGCGTACGCGCTTCGACGGCGCTAGCCAGTTCCGGCAGGGTGAATTGCAGACCGCCGTCGCCGATCAGACACACCACTGGGGGACGGATGCCTTTCTCAAGTGGCCCACCGAGCCAGGCACCAATGGCCGCCGGCAAAGCGTAACCAAGAGTCCCGTAACCAGTTGACGAGTTGAACCAGCGTCGCGGGCGTTCAGGGTTGAAGGTGAGGTTGCCGGTGTATACCGGTTGCGTCGAATCGCCGACGAATACCGCGTCAGGCAATTCCTGCAGTACGGTTTCAAGGAAACGCGTCTGCGCCAGGGTCGGTGTGTCCCAACTCGCTGCCAGCTCTTCACGCAAACGCGCCGCGCGCACCTGGCCCCAATCGTTGCGGCGCTCGGCCAACGCTTTGTGCGACAAAGCGCTGAGCAAGGCTTGCGCGGCGTTGCGCGAGTCGGCGACCAGCGCAACGTACGGCGGATAGTTGCGCACGGTCTGATCGGCATCAATGTCGATGCGCAGCAGCTTGCCGGGAATCTCGAAACCGCCGGCGAAGGTCACATCGTAATCGGTCTCGGCCAGTTCGGTGCCGATCGCCAGCACCACATCGGCATCGGCGACCAGCGCGCGGGTGGCGATCAGGCTTTGCGTCGAACCGATCAACAGCGGATGCGTTGAAGGCAGCAGGCCTTTGGCGTTGATGGTCAGCGCCACCGGTGCGTCGAGCAATTCGGCCAGCTTGCCGAGTTCGGCAGCGGCGTCGATGGCGCCGCCACCGGCCAGGATCAGCGGCCGTTGCGCCGTGGCCAGCAGCTCGGTCATGCGGCTGACGGCGGCCGGCGCGGCACCGGCGCGATCGATCTGTACCGGCAGGCTGGCGAGCAGTTCATCGGCGTCTTCGACCAGCACGTCCAACGGAATTTCGATGTGCACCGGACGCGGGCGGCCGGCCTGGAACAAGGCGAATGCGCGCGCCAGCACCCCCGGCAATTCCGAGGCCGACATCAAGGTGTGAGAGAACGCAGCAACGCCAGCGACCAGTGCGCTCTGGTTCGGCAATTCGTGCAGCTTGCCGCGTCCACCGCCCAACTGGTGGCGACTCTGCACGCTGGAGATCACCAGCATCGGGATCGAGTCGGCGTAGGCCTGGCCCATCGCCGTGGTGATGTTGGTCATGCCCGGGCCGGTGATGATGAAACACACCCCCGGTTTGCCGCTGGTGCGTGCATAGCCGTCGGCCATGAAACCGGCGCCCTGCTCATGCCGTGGGGTGACATGGTTGATGCTCGAACGGGCCAGCCCGCGATACAGCTCCACGGTATGCACGCCGGGAATGCCGAACACCTGCTCGACTCCGTAACCTTCGAGTAACTTGACCAGTACTTCGCCACACGTCGCCATGTCGATTGCCCTTGTTGTTCGCTGAAAACACGGTCCCTTGTAGGAGTGAGCCTGCTCGCGATAGCGGTGTGTCAGCTAACAACTGTGTGACGGACACACCGCTATCGCGAGCAGGCTCACTCCTACAGAAAGCCGTTTACTGGGGCTCATTGAACGGTCGGCCGCTAGCGGCAACAATCGATTAAAAGTCATACTAGCCATGTCCTCACGTCATACCTTGGATTCCCATGAAACGACTGCCTCCCCTGCCCGCGCTGCATACGTTTCTGATCACGGCGCAGTGCTGCAACTTCACCCGCGCCGCCGAGCAGTTGCACATTACTCAGGGTGCGGTGAGTCGGCAGATCGCCGGGCTGGAAGAACAGCTCGGTTATCCGTTGTTCATCCGTCTGGCCCGTGGGCTGACGCTGACGGCCGAAGGACGTGAATGGCTGCCGCAGGTGGAGAAAGTCTTCGGGCTCATCAGCGAAGCGACCGAGCAGATCGGGCTAAAGCATCAGACTTTGCAACTCAAGGCACCGAGCTGCGTGATGCGCTGGCTGCTGCCGCGCCTGCTGCAGTGGCAAAAAGAACGTCCGGACGTGCCGGTGAAACTGACGGCCTCGCTGCAACACGGTGTTGATTTTCAGCGCGAGCAGTTCGATGCCGCCGTGATCTATGGCCCGCCACCGGACCATTCGCCGGGCGCCCTGCACTTGTTCGACGAACAACTGACACCGGTCTGCTCGCCGCAGCTGCTCAACGGTTCACCCGCGCTGAATTCGCCGTCGGATCTTCAGAAGCATCTGTTGTTGCACCCCACTCACGACATTCACGACTGGTCGGTGTGGCTCGATGCGGCGGGTTTGCTGTTGAGCAACTTGGGCAGCGGCCAGCATTTCGAGACGCTGGATCAGGCGATGTCGATGGCCTCGCATGGCACGGGCGTGGCGATCGGGGACTGGTCGCTGATCGGCGATGACTTGCGTGCCGAGCGGCTGGTGATGCCATTTGAGTTGAAGGTCAAGACGGGGCTGGCGTATTACGTGGTGCTGCCTGGCGGAGCGCAGCCGTCGCCGCAGCTGGAGGAGTTGATGCTTTGGCTGGTTGAGCAGGCGCATTTGCGCTGAAGCCTTTTCCCCTCACCCTAACCCTCTCCCAGAGGGAGAGGGGACTGACCGTGTTGTTTGGTCTAGCTGCGCCGACCTGCAACAGCGAGTCGAACTCAGGCCTGGAAAAGCATGAAGATCGGCTCCCTTCCCCCTCGCCCCCTTTGGGGGAGAGGGCTGGGGTGAGGGGGAAAAGATCTGAAGCCAGACCAGTCTCTCAGCGTCACCTCAGTCAATAACCCACAGTAAACCGCTGACGCACATGCTCCGGCGTTTCCAACTCATCGATCAACGCAATCGCATAATCGGCAAAACTGATCCAGCTGCGCCCTTCGCTGCTCACCAGCAAATGATCCTTGCCGACACGAAACGTGCCCGTGCGCTCACCTTCGACAAATTCCGCCGACGGCGACAGGAACGTCCAGTCCAGATCACTCTCCTGACGCAACGCCTCAAGAAATGCCGCCCCGGCGCTGGCTTCGGTTTTGTACTCGGCCGGAAACCCTGCGCTGTCGATCACCCGCGTGTCATCTGGCAACAACAGCGAACCGGCACCGCCGACCACCAGCAGGCGTTTCACCCCAGCGCTTTTCAGCGGCCCGACGATCGCAGTCGCTGGCACGGTGGCGAAATGCGCGGCAGTGATCACCGCATCGTGACCGGCCACTGCGTCCTGCAGCGCCGTCGCATCGAGCACATCGACATTCTTGCTGACCACACCGGCACGGCTGCCGATCTTCGACGTATCGCGAGCGATAGCGGTAACGCTGTGCCCACGGCGCAGGGCTTCTTCCAACAATTGGCTGCCGGCACGGCCGGTGGCACCGATGATTGCGATTTTGCTCATGATGTTCTCCAGTTGGCTTGAGATTGCTGCGTATGCGGATTCGGCTTACCAGGCCATTTCGCCCTTGGCGACTTTGGCGCTGAGTTCCAGCGAACTTTCTTCGCCGAGCGACGGGTAGCGTCGCTTCATCCCGGCGATCAGTGCCGTCGAATCCTTGGCCTTGGCGGTTTCGGCGTCGAATGCCTTGATGTAGTCGGCGGTGAACTTGACGCTGGCCAGCGAACGACTGCTGTCGCCCAGGTAATGGCCCGGGATAACCGTGGCCGGTTTCAGGCTTTCGATTGAATCCAGCGTGTCCAGCCAATCAGCGTGGGATTGCGCGGTCTGGGTGTCGGCCATCCACACATGAATGTTCTCGGCGACCACCACGCCACCGACCACGGCCCTGAGCGAGGGAATCCACACGAAGCTGCGATCCGGTTGTTTGCCTTGCAGGCCGATCACCTGCAATTTCTGCCCTTCGAGCATCAGGCTGTCGCCCTTGAGTACCCCGGGCACGATAGTTTTCGCCGGAACGTCGGCGCCCATTTTCGGCCCCCAGAACGCCAGTTTGCCGGCGACGGTCTGGTTGATGTGATCGACGGTCGGCTGCGAGGCCAGCACCTTGGCCTGCGGGAAGGCCTGGGTCAGCGTGTCGAGGCCGAAGTAGTAATCCGGGTCGCCATGGCTGATGTAAATCGTGGTCAGTTGCTTGCCACTGGCGCGGATCTTTTCCACCACGTGTTGCGCCTGGGATTTACCGAACTGTGCGTCGACGAGAATGGCTTCTTTTTCGCCGCTGACCAGCACCGAGGTCACCGGAAAAATAGCCTGGGTGCCCGGATTGTAGACGTCGAGAGTCAGGTTGGCCGCCGCTGCGTGCGCGGCGAAACCGAGGACTGCGGTGGCGAGTACAACGCGTTTAAGTGAGGTGAAGCCGATCATCTGTTGCTCCGCTGTGCGAATGCCGTTGCTGGCGATGGGACAGAGCTTAGTTGCCTGACTCAGTACAAAAAATGCGATGCTTGAACATAGTTTGTTTCTGAAAGCGGGCAAATCATGGATCGGCTACAAGCAATGCGGGTGTTCGTCAGTGTGGTCGATCTGGGCAGCCAGTCGGCGGCGGCCGATCATCTGGACCTGTCGCGGCCGGTGGTGTCGCGCTATCTGGCGGAGCTGGAAGACTGGGTCGGCGCGCGCCTGATGCACCGCACCACGCGCAAATTGAGCCTGACCGCCGCCGGCAACGAGATCCTGCCGCGCTGTCGGCAAATGCTTGAACTGTCGAGCGACATGCAGGCCGCCGTCAGCGAACCTGACGCCGCGCCGCGCGGGCTGCTGCGGATCAGCGTGAGCACCTCGTTTGGTCAGGCGCAACTGGCCGACGCGATGGCGGTCTACGTCCAGCGCTATCCGGGGGTGAGCATCGATCTGCAAATGCTCGATCGCACGGTGAACCTCGTGGATGAGCGCATCGACCTGGCGATTCGCACCAGCAACGATCTCGATCCCAACCTGATCGCCCGCCGCCTGACTGTGTGCCGTTCGGTGGTCTGCGCGGCGCCGGCTTATCTGCAGGAGCACCCGGCGCCTGTGCAGGTCGAGGAGTTGAGTCGGCACAACTGCCTGACCCATTCGTATTTCGGCAAAAGCCTGTGGCATTTCGAAGAGGATGGCGAAGCGGTTTCGGTGCCGGTGCAAGGCAACATCAGCGCCAACGAGGCCAGCACCCTGCTGCGCGCGACACTGGCCGGCGCCGGAGTGGCGATGCTGCCGACCTATCAGGCAGGGGTGCATATTCACAGCGGCGAACTGGTGCGCCTGCTGCCCCACGCCGAACCACGGCAAATGAACATCTATGCCGTGTACGCCTCACGCAAACACATGCCGGCGGCACTGCGCAGCCTGCTGGATTTCCTGGTGGAACGCTTTCCCGAAAATCCGCAATGGGACACTGGCTTGTAAACCCGATTCCCTGTAGGAGTGAGCCTGCTCGCGATAGCGGACTGTCATCTGATGAATGAGTGACTGATTCACCGCTATCGCGAGCAGGCGAAGGCCTACAGGGGATATCAGTGTTCTGAATGACGGGGTAAAACCTCAGGCGTACTCGCTGGCAACTCCGCGCCGCTGACCTATGCTGAAAGTAATACCGCAGGGTATGTCGTTCAGAGGTCATCGCCATGAACATCAAAACAAAAAGATACGCCGCTATTTTCATCACCTGCGCCGCCACGCTGGCGCTGTACGGCACCGCGGCCTGGCGGGTCGAACAGTTGCGTCAGCTGCCGCGCGAGTACGCGAGCTGCAATTACGAGCGCTGCATACCGCACAATGCGACGCTCAATGCATTGCGCTGATGGGTCGGGCTTGAATTGAGCCCCTGCGGGAGCTGGCTTGCCAGCGATTGCAGGCTGACATTCAGCATTGCAGGCGCCTGATCCGCCCCTATCGCTGGCAACCCAGCTCCCACACGGTCTGGTGATGTTGGCAGGATTACTGCTCGGCCTTCAGCCGATCACGAAACGCTTTCGGGGATATCCCCACCCGGCGCCGGAACAGGCGTGTGAAGTTGGTCGGGTCGGAAAACCCCAACAGCTCCGACATCTCGTAAATGGTCATGCTGGTGTAGGTCAGCAAGCGTTTGGCTTCGAGTAACTGGCGCTCGTGCATGATCTGCAACGCCGGTTGCCCGGCCAGTTCGCGGCAGGTGCCGTTGAGGTGCGAGACGGAAATGCCCAGGCGATGGGCCAGATCCTCGACCTTTACATGCTGGCGATAGGTTTCCTCGACCAACTGAATAAAGCCATTGAGGTATTCGCGCTGACGTTGCGGCCGTTGACTGGCTTTGTGACGCACGATCGCCTGGCGACTGACCCAGACCATGATCACGCTGACCAGCGAATGCATGAGCATTTCCCGCGCGGGTTGATGGCTGTTGTACTCGGCCTGCAAGGCGCTGAACAGACTGTTGAGGTAGTCGCCGTCCGCACCGGCCGGGTAATGCTCGGCGCTGGCCAGCGCGTGCACCGAATCGCCCAGTTGTGCCTGCAAGTGGTTAATCAGCGGTGTGGCGAGGGTAACGATGAAGCCCTCAACGTCCTCGGAAAAACGAAAGCCGTGCACCGACAGCGGTGGCAGGACCTGGATCGCCGGGGTTTGCAATTGCGTGCGCTGACCCTCGATTTCAAGCTCTGCCTGACCTTTGAAAACGAATAGCAACTGGCACAGATCGGCGTGGCGATGGGGTTTGATTTCCCACTCGTGTTCGCGACTGCGTGAGGAAATGGTTTCACAGTGCAGCAAGTCAGGGGTCGGCCAGTCCAGGCTTTCACCGTAGAGCTTGAACACGGGAATCGAAGGCAGCTCAGGCTTGTTCATCACTTCAATCCAGGCCTCGGGGTTGTGGGCGATAATCGCACCGATTGGCAGAATGTACAGGTATCGGCTCAGTTTTCACCTTCAATTGACAGACCCGCAAGGGAAAAATGCAAGCACTCGATCCATAAAAAACCCTCACCGGCGTTTGCCGCGTGACGCTTGCGAGCCATAAAAACAATGAAAACGCTGAAAACCCAAATCGCGATCATCGGCGCCGGCCCGTCCGGTTTGCTCCTCGGCCAGTTGCTGCACAACGCTGGCATCGACACCCTTATTCTCGAACGGCAAACACCCGACTATGTGCTCGGGCGCATCCGCGCCGGCGTGCTTGAGCAAGGCATGGTAGAGCTGTTGCGTCAGGCCGGGGTGAGTCAGCGCATGGACGCCGAAGGACTGGTCCATGGCGGTTTCGAACTGGCCCTCGACGGACGCCAGGTGCACATCGACCTGCACGCTTTGACCGGCGGCAAGAGCGTGATGATCTACGGCCAGACCGAAGTCACCCGCGATCTGATGGCCGCTCGTCGGGAGGCCGGCGCGCCGACGATTTATCAGGCGAGCAATGTCGTTCCGCACGGCATGAAAAGCGACGAAGCGTTCGTCACTTTTGAAAAGGATGGCGAAACCTGGCGCGTCGATTGCGACTACATCGCCGGTTGCGACGGTTTCCACGGGGTCGCCCGGCAATCGATTCCGGCCGATTGCCTGAAGGTCTTCGAGCGGGTTTATCCGTTCGGCTGGCTGGGTATTCTTGCCGACACCCCGCCGGTACACGACGAGCTGGTTTACGCCCGTCACGAACGCGGTTTTGCCTTGTGCAGCATGCGTTCGCAGACGCGCACCCGCTATTACGTGCAGGTGCCGGCTGATGACAACGTCGAGGACTGGAGTGACGAGCGCTTCTGGGACGAATTGAAAAACCGCTTGCCGAGCGCACTGGCGGAGAAACTGGTCACTGGTCCGTCGATCGAAAAAAGCATCGCGCCGCTGCGCAGCTTTGTCGTCGAGCCGATGCAATACGGGCGGATGTTTCTGGTCGGCGACGCCGCGCACATCGTCCCCCCCACCGGCGCCAAGGGCCTGAACCTGGCGGCCAGCGATGTCAGCACGCTGTTCAATATTCTGCTCAAGGTTTACCGCGACGGGCGCACCGACTTGCTGGAGAAGTACTCAGAAGTCTGCCTGCGCCGCGTGTGGAAAGCCGAGCGCTTTTCCTGGTGGATGACCTCGATGCTGCACCGCTTCGACGATCACGACGCGTTCAACCAGCGCATCTGCGCCGCGGAACTGGACTATTTCGTTGACTCGGAAGCCGGGCGCAAAACCATCGCGGAAAATTACGTCGGGCTTGCGTACGAGGCTATCGAATAGCTTCCTACCGACTTACACTGGCGAGCATCCCCGCTCGCCATGCCCTTGCGGGTCAATCATTGCCTGCAGGTTTTCCGTGACCACTCTGAACCCGCCTGAAATACCCAAACCGGCCATTCGCAGCGTGCTGGTCGCCCTGATGATGGCGATCTTTCTCGGCGCGCTCGACCAGACCATCGTCGCTGTGTCGATGCCGGCCATCTCTGCCCAGTTCAAGGACGTCAGCCTGCTGGCCTGGGTGATTTCCGGTTACATGGTGGCGATGACCGTAGCGGTGCCGATCTACGGCAAGCTCGGCGATCTGTACGGGCGGCGCAAACTGATGCTGTTCGGCATGGGCCTGTTCACGTTGGCTTCGCTGTTCTGCGGCATGGCGCAGAGCATGGAGCAACTGGTGCTGGCGCGCATTCTTCAGGGCATCGGCGCTGGCGGGATGATTTCGGTGAGTCAGGCGATCATCGGCGACATCGTGCCGCCGCGTGAACGGGGCCGTTATCAGGGCTATTTCAGCAGCATGTACGCGGTAGCGAGTGTTGCCGGACCGGTGCTCGGCGGCTACATGACCGAATACCTGTCGTGGCGCTGGGTGTTTCTGATCAACCTGCCGCTGGGCCTCGGTGCCTGGTGGGTGGCACGGCGCAACCTGCGCGGTTTGCCGATACCGCAGCGCAAACCGGTGATCGACTACCTCGGTACGGTGCTGATGATCATCGGTCTGACCGCCCTGCTGCTGGGGATCACCGAGGTCGGTCAGGGGCATTCGTGGCGCAGCAGCGAAGTGCTCGGTCTGCTTGCTTGTGCGGTGTTGGTGCTGGCGGCGTTCGTCTGGCATGAACGGCGCGCGCGTGAGCCGTTGCTGCCGATGCACCTGTTCGCCAACCGCAGCGCCCTGCTGTGCTGGTGCACGATTTTCTTCACCAGTTTCCAGGCCATTTCGCTGATCGTACTGATGCCGCTGCGCTTTCAAACTGTCACCGGTGCCGGCGCCGACAGTGCCGCGCTGCACTTGTTGCCGCTGGCGATGGGGCTGCCGATCGGCGCGTATTTCGCCGGCCGCCGCACCTCGATCACCGGCCGCTACAAACCGCAGATCCTGACCGGCGCGATATTGATGCCGATCTCGATACTCGGCATGGCGTTCAGCCCACCGGAAGCGACGCTGCTCAGCGGCGTGTTCATGTTGCTCAGCGGCATTGCCGGCGGCATGCAATTCCCGACCTCGCTGGTCGGCACGCAGAATTCGGTCGAACAACGCGACATCGGCGTGGCCACCAGTACCACCAACCTGTTCCGCTCCCTCGGCGGCGCGGTGGGGGTGGCGTTGATGTCGGCGCTGCTGCTGGCGCTGTTGCAACACTCGAGTTTCGCCCACCTGGCAAGCAGTTCACTGCTCAGCGAGGGGCATTCGGGCAATGTCCTGCTCGATGGCCTCAACGCTGCTCCGGGGGATGCGCAGCATGCCTTGCGCGCAGAGCTGTTGGTGACGTTCCGGCATTTGCTGTGGGTGAGTACGGCAGTGTCGTTGCTTGGGCTCGCGGCAGCGATTGCCATGCCGAACAACCTGCTGCGCGGGCGCGAACACGGCGCGAAATAACCGCAACACCACAGACCCCTGTGGGAGCGAGCCTGCTCGCGAAGGCGGTGTGTCATTCAACCAGGATGCTGGCTGACACGACGCCTTCGCGAGCAGGCTCGCTTGTATGGTAGGACTTGAAGGGAGGAGGAGGGACAAGGCTCGATTCTGACTGTTAGCGCAGTACAGACCGTGGGAGATTTTC